>JBFJKO010000070.1:0-10507 GCA_041634935.1 Nocardioides sp. | reverse complement strand
CGCGGCCTCCGGGCCGGCCCGTGCGGAGAGGACGACGACCGGCACCGCGGCATGACGCGGGTCGGACCGCAGCCGCTCCACCAGTCCGAGGCCGTCGAGGCGCGGCATCGAGACGTCGGTGACCACGAGGTCGACGCCCGTGGCCGGGTGCTCCGACCGGTCGAGGGCCGCGACGGTCTCGAGGGCCTCGACCCCGTCGCGACAGGCGACGACCCGCCCCAGCGGGGCCAGGACCTCGGTCAGGTGCTGCCGCAGGTCCTGGTTGTCGTCGACCACCAGGATCGTCTGGCGGCCCGCGGCCGGCGCCGACGGCGCGTGCCCGTCGTCCGGACCCGCGTCGTCGGGGAAGCGGTCCAGCGCTCGGACGAGGTCCTTCGCGAGCAGCTCGGCGCCGAGGCCGGCGTGGTGGACCACCGGCCGGTCGTCGTCCACGGGCGAGCGGGGGACGACGACCGTGAAGACCGAGCCGCTGGCGGGCTCGGAGGTGACGTCGATCGACCCGCCGAGGGCGCGGGCGGCCTCGGCGACCAGGGAGAGCCCGAGCCCGCTGCCCTCGACCGAGGGGGCGTCGGGGCCGACGACGCGGTGGAACCGCTCGAAGATGCGCTCGTGGTGGTCCTCCGGGATCCCCACGCCGCTGTCGCGCACGCGGAGCACGACCTGGTCGTCGCGCACGGTGAGAGCGACCTCGATCAGGCCCGAGGGGGTGTACTTGATGGCGTTGGCCACCAGGTTGATGACGATGCTCTCCCACAGCGCGGGGTCCGTGCCGACCACGCCGGTCTCCTCGTAGCGCGTGGCCAGCATCAGCCCGGCCTGCACCGCGGCGGGCTCGAACGGGAGCACCAGGTCGCGCGTCAGGGCGGCGAGGTCGACGGGCTCCACCCTCCTCGCGGGATCGGTGGAGGTGTCGACGTCGAGTCGCGCGACCTCCATCAGGGCGTTGACCAGCCGGAGCAGGCGGTGGCCGGAGCGCAGCATCACCTGCAGTTGGGGGCGCGAGAGCGACCCGTCGGGGTCCGCGAGGGCGTCGTCCAGGGGGCCGAGGAGGAGGGTGAGCGGGGTGCGGAACTCGTGGCTGACGTTGGACAGGAAGTCCGACTTGGCGGAGTCGATCTGGGCCAGCGCCGCCAGTCGCGCCTGCTCGTCGGAGCGGGCCGTGGCGGCGCCGAGCACCTGGCCCACCTGCTCGCCGACCAGCTCCAGCCAGCGACGGTGGTCGTCGTCGAAGAGCCGCAGCGGGTGCGGCGCCAGCAGCAGGACCCCCGCGACGCGGTCTCGGGTGCGCACCGGCAGCGCCACGAGCGGCCTGCCCTGGCGGTGGACCACGGTGGTGGCGGCGTCGCGCATGCAGTCGGACGCGAGCAGGGGAGGGCCGTCAGCCGCAGCCAGCCCCTTCGGTGAGGTCCCGAAGTCGCGGACCGCGGTGAGCCCGCCGTCGACCTCGACGGCGTAGTAGCAGCCGTGGACCAGCTCGGATGGCGCGTCGCCGAGCACCTCCAGGCACGCGGTGATGGCCGAGTCAGGGTCGTTGCCGAGCGAGGTCCGGTTGACCAGCGCGTTGAGCAGGGCCAGGCGCTTGGCGTGCACGACCTCGCGCGTGCGCGGCGTGAGGATCGTCAGGATGCCGCCCGGTCCGGCGTCCTGGTCGTCGGACGGGATGTGCGAGGAGCAGAAGGTCGAGAACCGTTCCTCGAGGACCCCGCCGCGCTCGATCACGAAGGGCACGTCCTCGAGGTACTCGGACCGGCCGCCGTGCAGGATGGCGTCCTGCTGGGCGGCCAGGTCCTCCCACACCTCGGGGAACGTCTCCGGCATGCCCTGGCCCAGCGCCGGGTGCTTGGGGCCCAGGGTGTCGATGTAGTCGTCGTTGTAGATCATCAGCAGCGACTCGCCCCAGGTGACCGTCATCGCGAAGCGGCTGCGCAGCACCGTGGCCACCGCCGTCCGCAGGCTCTGGGGCCAGGAGGCCGGGACCCCGAGCGGTGAGCCGGACCAGTCGTAGGTCGCGCAACGCTCCGCCATCTCCCCGGCGCAGGCGAAGATCGGGTCGCGCGGAGGGGCGACGTCCGACATGGGCTGATCGTCTCAGGTTTCGCGACGTCGGCGGATACTTCTGTCAAACCGCCACCTGGCGACCGCCCGGGCGTCTCCTGCTGTTCACCGGTGGTCTGCGCGACCGGTCTTGGCTTCCGGCCATGAACCCCCGGACCTGGCGCGTCCTCGCGCCCTCACTCGTCGTCCCCTCCCTCCTCCTCACGCTCGTCCCGCCCGTGAGCCCGTCGTTCGCGGCACCGGCCACCGAGCGGCCGCCGGCCGCCTCGTCGCGGGCCGACGTCCCGCAGGTCTTCGGCCACCGCGGCGCCTCGGGCTACCGGCCCGAGCACACCCTGGCGGCGTACCGGCTGGCGATCGCGATGGGCGCGGACTACATCGAGCCCGACCTGGTCTCCACCGCGGACGGCGTCCTGGTCGCTCGCCACGAGAACGAGATCAGCGGCACCACGGACGTCGCCGACCGTGAGGAGTTCGCCGACCGGCGCACCACCAAGGTCGTCGACGGGATCCCGACGACCGGGTGGTTCACCGAGGACTTCACCCTCGCCGAGCTCAAGACGTTGCGGGCCCAGGAGCGGCTCCCGCAGGTGCGACCCGACAACACCCGCTACGACGGACGGTTCGAGATCCCGACGTTCGCCGAGGTGTTAGCGCTGGCCGCCGCGGAGAAGAGGCGCACCGGCCGGGTGGTCGGGGTCGCTCCCGAGACCAAGCACCCGACCTACTTCGACTCCCTCGGGCTCTCGCTCGAGGAGCCGATGCTGCGCGACCTGCGTGCGGCCGGGCTCGAGAAGAAGCGGTCGAAGGTGGTCATCCAGTCGTTCGAGGTCGACAACCTGCGCGAGCTGGACCGGCTCACCGACCTCCCGCTCTCGCAGCTCACCTCCGGCGTCGGCGCGCCCTACGACCAGGTCGTCACCGGCACCGGGGTCACCTATGCCGACCTGGTCAGTGAGGCCGGGCTGCGCCGGGTGGCGCGCTACGCCGACTGGGTCGGGCCCGAGAAGAGCCAGGTGATCCCGGTCGACCCGGTCACCGGAGCCAGCACCACGCCCTCGAGCATCGTCGACGACGCTCACGCGGCCGGGCTGGAGGTCGTGGTCTACACGCTGCGCGACGAGAACCGCTACATGGCCTCCGACTTCCGTCGCGGCTCCGACCCGAACGCGAAGGGCGACGTCCGTGCCGAGGCGACGGCCTTCCTCGACGCGGGCGTCGACGGGCTCTTCGCCGACCACCCCGACTCGGTCGTCGACGCACGCGACGAGTGGCTCGTCGGGCGGTCGTAGTCTCGCGAGCATGACCTGTGCCTTCTGCGCGATCGTCGCCGGCGAGTCCGAGGCCCACGTGGTGCTCGACGAGCCGGCGGTGGTCGCGTTCCTCGACACCCGTCCGGTCTTCAAGGGTCACGTGCTGCTGGTGCCCCGCGAGCACCACGCGACCCTGCCCGACCTGCCGGCCGACCAGCGCGACGGGTTCCTCGAGGCGGCGCAGCGGCTCTGCGCCGCCGTCGTCGCGCTCGGGGCCCAGGGCAGCTTCGTGGCGATGAACAACACCGTCAGCCAGTCGGTGCCCCACCTGCACCTGCACGTCGTCCCGCGCACCAAGGGCGACGGCCTGCGCGGTTTCTTCTGGCCGCGGGTGAGGTACGCCGACGGCGAGGCCGAGGAGCACGCCGCACGACTGCGGTCCGTGCTCTAGCCGCCACGTGGCCCCGTCCGTGGCCCCGTCTACTGTGAGCCCCGACAGGGTGCGCACGCACCAGCACGCTTCGATGGGAGACACAGACGATGGGTCGTTACGACGGGCGAGTAGCCGTGGTCACCGGTGCCGCACAGGGCATCGGGTTCGGCATCGCGACGCGGTTCGCGGAGGAGGGCGCGTCGGTCGCGATCCTCGACCTCGACGAGACCAAGGCCGCCGAGGCGGCGTCCCGCCTGCCCGCCGGTGACGGTGCCACGCACGTCGGCATCGGCTGCGACGTCAGCAACGCCGAGGCCAGCAGCGGCGCGGTCGACCGCGTCGTCGCCGAGCTCGGTGGCATCCACGTGCTGGTCAACAACGCCGGCATCACGCGCGACAACCTGCTCTTCAAGATGACCGAGGACGACTGGGACCTCGTCATGAACGTGCACCTCAAGGGCGCGTTCCTGATGACGAAGGCCGCCCAGAAGCACTTCGTCGAGCAGAAGTACGGCAAGATCCTCAACCTCTCGAGCGTCTCCTCGCTCGGCAACCGGGGCCAGGCCAACTACTCCGCCGCGAAGATGGGCGTCCAGGGCTTCACCCGCACGCTCGGCATCGAGCTCGGCCCGTTCGGCATCAACGCCAACGCCATCGCCCCCGGCTTCATCGCCACCGAGATGACCGACGCCACCGCTGCCCGGCTCAAGATGGACGTCGACGAGTTCCGCGCCCTCAACGCCGAGCACAACCCCGTCAAGCGGGTCGGCTTCCCCGAGGACATCGCGGCCGCCGCGGCCTTCCTCTGCAGCGACGAGGCCTCCTACATCACCGGGCAGACGCTGTACGTCGACGGCGGCGCCAAGCTCGGCTGACGTCCATGACCCTGCGCCGGCGACGGCGATCCCCGGCCCTGGTGCTCGTCACGCTGGGGATCGCCGTCGGCCTGGCACTGGCCGGGTGCACGGACCCCTCGGCGACGAACACCGCCGACGTCGGCACGCGCGAGGCGCCACGGACGTGGCCGCTGACGGGGCTGCGCGCAGGGTCGGACGCACCGGAGAAGGACCATCCGGTGCTCGTCCTCAAGCTCGACAACACCGCCTCCAGCGCCCCGCAGCGCGGGCTGTCCTCGGCCGACCTGGTCGTCGAGGAGCTCGTCGAGGGCGGGGTCACCCGGCTCGCGGTGTTCTTCCACTCCCGGATCCCCGGCGTGGTGGGCCCGGTGCGCTCCATGCGAGCCTCCGACATCGGCATCGTCGCGCCGGTGGATGCCACGATGGTCACCAGCGGCGCCGCCGCGCAGACCATCACCCGGCTGCGCCGCGCGGGGGTGCCCTACGTCACCGAGGGCAGCGCCGGCTTCTTCCGTGAGCCGGCCCGCCGGGCGCCGTACGACCTGATGGCCGACCTCGGCGACGTCGCCGAGGCCCTGGGCGACGACGAGCGGGTGCGTCCGCCCGACTACTTCGCCTTCGGCCCCGCGGGCCGGCTCCCCGACGGCGACCCGGCGACGTCGTTCGACGTCCGTTTCTCCTCCGCGCACACCACGAGCTGGGCCTACGAGGGCGGGACCGCGGGGGGCTACGTCGACACCGGGTCGCTCGCCGCGACCGGCGACGAGTTCCCGGCCGACACGGTGCTCGTCCTGCGGGTCCGGGTCGGTGACGCCGGCTACCGCGACCCGGCCGGCAACACCGTGCCCGAGACCCGGCTCGTGGGGGAGGGCAAGGCCCAGCTCTTCCACGCCGGGCGCGTCGTGAGCGCCACGTGGAGCAAGAGCACGCTCGACGCGCCGCTGCGCCTGACCCGCACGACTCCGGAGGGCGAGGTCGAGGTGCCGCTCCCACCGGGACGCACGTGGGTCGAGCTGGTGCCCCGTGACACCGGCGGCGTCGACGTCAGTCGGTGACGGGTGCCGTGGGCATCTCGACGCCCTGGTCGGCGAGGGCCTGGAACCCGGCGATGATGAACCCGATCGCGACCTCGACCCGCTTCGCTGCCGCGGTGGCGTCGTCGGACCCGACCACCGACTCGCCGGCCGACGACATCGCACCGAAGAAGATGCGGGCGAAGGTCTGCACCATGTCGTCCTCGAGCTCCCACTGCCCGGCCTCGAGGACCGCCCGGAGGATCTCGACGACCATGGCGAAGGTCGAGCGCTCCTCCTGCTCGCGGTAGCGCTCGTAGCCGAGCACCGAGGGGCCCTCCTGCACGACGATGCGGCGGTAACCCGGCTCCTGGACGACGGCGAGGAACGCGCGCAGGCCGCTGCGAGCCTTCACCCACGGGTCCTTCTCGTTCTTGATGGCCTTGTGGATCGCCTTCGACGACTCGGTCTCCACCCGCTCGAAGACGGCCTCGAAGAGGGTCTGCTTGCCCGAGAAGTGGTGGTAGAGCGCGCCCTTGGTCACCTGCGCGCCGGCGACGATGGCGTCGAGGGAGGTGTTGGCGTAGCCGCGGTCGGTGAAGAGCGTCTCGGCGACGTCGACCAGCGCCTTCTTCGTGGAGGAGGAGTACGCCGCTCGTCGGCCGGCGCCGGGGACGCTCGGAAGGGTGGGGACCTTGGGCACGAGCTTGCTCACCGAGCTCTTCTGGGACTTCGTGGACTTGGGCGACTTCGCCATGCGCTCACCCTATGCGTGTGGTGCAGGTCATCGTGGCCAGGATCACCGCGCGAGGGCGTTTGAAAACCGACGGTCGGTTGCATACTGAAAGTACGTACTCGCAGTATGCGAATACTTGATCAGTGAGGAGCTGACCATGACCCCGAACCCCCCGAACCCCGTGCACCACCGCGGCGAGACCCTCCGCGCGGTGGTCGAGACCGCGAACGACCGCCTCGACGCCCGCCTCCCGATGGACGTCCCGGGTGTCGCCGAGACCTTCCGTGACGAGCTCGACCTCGTCGGGGCCCTCCAGCTGAAGTGGCACACGCGCCTGGCCGGCCACATCGAGAAGCAGCTGCAGTCCGAGCCGATGGACCTCGAGCGGGCCGTCCAGGCCGCCTGGATCGCGGCCGCCGACGAGCTCTGGGGCGTGCGTGCCCTGCTCGACCACTACCGCGGCAACCCGCTCGACGACGAGATGGGCTGGGCCCTGGCCCGCGCCGCCGTCAAGGAGCGCGTGCTCATGGCGACCACGGCCGGGCTCTCCGGGATCGGTGACCTCGCCGGTGCTCCGGTCGGTGCCCGCATCGAGGAGGCCGCCCGCGCCACGCGTGCCGCACGCCCCACGCCCGTCATGCACACCCTGGCTGCGACCCGGCCGACCTTCCTCGACCGGCTGCGCGCGGTCCTCGCCGCCTGACGTCCCACCCGTCATGATGGACGGGTGAGCGAGATGTGTGCGGGGATGCTGCTGGTGGCGACGCCCGCCCTCCGCGACCCCAACTTCGCCGCGACCGTCGTGCTGCTGCTCGACGTGGCCGACGACGGGGTCCTGGGCGTGGTGCTCAACCGCCCGACCGCCCTGGCGGTCGGGCAGGTGCTGGCACCGTGGTCCGACGCGGTGGCCGAGCCCGAGGTGCTGTTCCAGGGCGGCCCCGTCGAGACCGACGGGGCTCTGGCGGTCGCGCTGCGACGCTCCGACGACGAGATGCTCGGCTTCCGCCCGGTCGTCGACCGCCTCGCCCTGCTCGACCTCGACACCCCGGTCGAGCTGGCCGGCCCGGACCTGGAGGACCTGCGCATCTTCGCCGGCTACGCCGGGTGGGGGCTCGGGCAGCTCGACGCCGAGATCGAGGAGGGCAGCTGGTACGTCGTCCCCGGCACCGCCGACGACGTCTTCCGGGCCGACACCACCCACCTGTGGCGCGACGTGCTGCGACGCCAGCCCGGCGACCTCGCGATGCACTCGACGCGACCGAGCGACCCCGAGCTCAACTGAGTACCCGGGCGCACGACCCGCGCCTCGGGCTGTCGCAGACTGCGGTCATGCCGCGCCCGACGAACGCCCCGCCCCTCCAGCACGCCCGGCCCGCACGCCTGCGCACCGTCGTCCGGGCACTTGCCTGGTGGCACGTGGCCGTCAGCGTCGTGAGCCTGGCGGCCGGCCTGTACTTCGTCTACGCCTACCTCTTCCTGTCCGACCCCGATGACAACCTCGCGGGGGTCGCCCTCATCCTCGGCGTCATCGCACTGGCGCTCGGAGCCGCACTGCTGGGGCTCGCTCTCGGCACGCTGCGCGCTCGCCGTCCGCTCCTCGCGTACGGGCTGGGCGTCGGTGCGGGACTCTTCGGGCAGGCGGCCGTGCTTCCCGCTGCAGCCATCTGGCTGCCGCGCACCTACGGGGCGCCGGTGCTCGGCCTGGTCTCCCTCGCCCTGGTGGGCTGCTCGCTGGCGGCTCTGGTGCGACGAGTCGAAAGCCCCGCCGGAAACCTCTAGACTCACTCCTCGTGACTTCCTCCTCTGACGGCTTCGGCTTCGGCACCTCGACCGACACCAAGATCCGTGAGGACGAGCGCACGGTCCCGACCGACGACGGCGACCACGAGAAGTTCAGCCACTACGTCGAGAAGGACAAGCTCACCGAGGCGATGGTGATGGGCACCCCCGTGGTCGCGCTCTGCGGCAAGGTGTGGGTGCCGAGCCGGGCGCCGGAGAAGTTCCCGGTCTGCCCCGACTGCAAGGACGCCTGGGAGTCCCTCAACGACGACTCGGGCTCGGGCGAGTGACGGGCGGAGCCCCCGCCAGACCGTCCGACGACCCGCACCTCACTCCCGCGCTCACCCCCGCTTGGCCCGAGCGCGCGGCCTGGGGCACGGCCCCGTCGCTGCGTGCCTGGCAGACGGCCGCGATGCGCGACTACGTCGAGCGCTCGCCGCGCGACTTCCTCGCCGTCGCGACGCCCGGCGCCGGCAAGACGACGTTCGCCCTGTCGGTGGCGGCCGACCTGATCGGCCGGCGGGTCGTCGACCGGGTCACCGTCGTCGCGCCTACCGAGCACCTCAAGCTGCAGTGGGCCGAGGCCGCCGCCCGGGCGGGCATCCCGCTCGACCCGACGTACTCGGCCGGCAAGGGCAAGATCTCCAGCGACTACCTCGGGATCGCGGTCACCTACGCCGGCGTCGGGGTCAACCCGCTCGCGCTGCGCATCCGCACCGAACGCTTCAAGACCCTGGTCATCCTCGACGAGGTGCACCACGCCGGAGACGCACTGTCGTGGGGTGAGGGGGTCCGCGAGGCCTTCGAGCCCGCGACCCGTCGCCTTGCGCTGACCGGGACGCCGTTCCGCTCCGACGTCAACCCGATCCCGTTCGTGACCTACGCGCCCGGCGACGACGGCGTCCCGCGCTCGGTCGCCGACTTCACCTACGGCTACGCCGAGGCGCTGGCCGACCACGTCGTGCGGCCGGTGCTGTTCCTGGCCTACTCGGGAGAGATGTCGTGGCGCACGCGCGCCGGCGACGAGATCGTCGCGCGACTCGGCGAGCCGCTGACCAAGGACATGACCAACCAGGCGCTGCGCACCGCCCTCGACCCGTCGGGCTCGTGGATCCCGTCGGTGCTCGAGGCGGCCGACAAGCGACTGACCGAGGTGCGCCGCCACGTGCCCGATGCCGGCGGCATGGTGATCGCCACCGACCAGGAGTCGGCCCGCGCCTACGCCAAGACCCTGCGCTCGATCACGGGGGAGGCGCCGACCGTGGTGCTCTCCGACGAGAAGGGCGCCTCGAAGAAGATCGGCGAGTTCACCGACAGCGATTCCCGCTGGCTCGTGGCCGTGCGAATGGTCTCCGAGGGCGTCGACGTGCCCCGGCTCGCCGTCGGGGTCTTCGCGACCACGACCTCGACCCCGCTCTTCTTCGCCCAGGCGATCGGCCGCTTCGTGCGTGCTCGGGCCCGTGGCGAGACGGCGTCCATCTTCCTGCCCTCGGTGCCGGTCCTGCTCACCCACGCCTCCGAGATGGAGGTCGCGCGCGACCACGTGCTGGGTCGCAAGATCACCGACGAGGACGACATCTTCGCCGCCGAGAAGGAGCTGATGGCGCAGGCCGAGGCCGGCGACGGTGATGGTGACGACGAGGGCCTGCCCTTCGAGGCGCTCGGCTCCGACGCGACCTTCGACCACGTGCTCTACGACGGCGACCAGTACGGCTCGGAGGAGGAGATGGACTTCCTCGGCATCCCGGGCCTCCTCGAGCCCGACCAGATGCGCGAGCTGCTCAAGCACCGCACCAGCGAGAGCGCCAAGGCACAGGCGCGCGCCGCCGCCCGCGCCGGCACCGAGGCCCCGGCCGCCGACACGGTCGCTGAGGTCTCCACCCACGAACAGCTCGCCGTCCTGCGTCGCGAGCTCAACGGCCTCGTCGGCGCCTGGAACCACCGCACCGGCCAGCCCCATGGCGTCACCCACGCGGCGCTCCGCAAGGAGTGCGGGGGACCGGCCTCGGCCGTGGCCAACGCCGACCAGCTGCGGGCGCGCATCAACGCGGTGCGGGCGTGGGCGGTCAAGAAGTCCTCCTAGCGGGGCCGCGGCACTGCCCCCCTCTGCGATTGAGGAGTGATCGCTAAGCGCGCGGATCGTGCACATGATCGGGGCTGTCGCTAGTAACGCCTCGCAGCGCCTGACCGTCGCCACCATGTCGCCAGGAGTCCAGCAGCAACCAGGGCGAGCGCCGCGGTCACAACGCCTAGGAGTTGCGCGCCATCGACATCTTCCTGGTGACCGCTGGTCGCGGCCGCGAGCCAAAGAAACCGCCGAGTGCTGCGAGGAGGGCGGTGCCAACGCCCCAAACCAGGAGGCCACGATTGCGTTGGCGGCG
>JBFJKO010000069.1:0-10524 GCA_041634935.1 Nocardioides sp. | reverse complement strand
TCGGCGAGCCCGAGGGCAACGACCGGCTGATCGAGGTGGCCGCAGACTTCCGCTCCTGAGTAAAGGCGACACTTGAGTCGAAAGTGTCGCGTTGAATTACAGACAACCGAAGTGTTGTCACGTTCGGCGACGTGTGTTGTCATGATGTCCCACCCATCATCGACCTCAGGCGGTTGCCGGCATGAGCGTTCTCGACCACGTCCTCCACAAGGCGCAGACGACCGTCCCGATGCAGCGCCAGATCCAGGCGATGGGGCTGTTCCAGAAGGCCAGGCGGGCGGTGCGGGGCGACGCGCAGCCCCGGTTCGCCGAGGAGCCGGTCGTCGACGTCGACCAGCTCGCGCTGACCGACATCGACGTCAGCAACCCGTTCCTCTACCGGCAGGGACAGTGGCAGCCCTACTTCAAGCGCCTGCGCGACGAGGCTCCGGTGCACTTCCAGGCCGACAGCCCGTTCGGGCCCTTCTGGTCGGTCACCCGCTACGACGACATCGTCACGGTCGACAAGGACTTCGAGACGTTCTCCGCGGAGCCCGAGATCATCATCGGCCGCCCGCCCGAGGGCTTGGAGATCGAGATGTTCATCGCCATGGACCCGCCGCGGCACGACCGGCAGCGCGCGGCGGTCCAGGGGGTCGTGTCGCCGCAGAACCTCGAGGAGATGGAGGGCCTGATCCGCTCGCGCGTCGCCGAGGTGCTCGACGACCTGCCGTTGCACGAGCCCTTCGACTGGGTGGACCGCGTCAGCATCGAGCTGACCTCCCGCATGCTGGCCACCCTGCTCGACTTCCCCTACGAGCAGCGCCGCAAGCTCGTCGAGTGGACCGAGCTCGCGGCCGGGAGCGCCTCGGCCGCCGGGGGCACCAGCGACACCGACGCGATCTACCGGGGCGTGGCCGACATGGCCCGCAGCTTCAGCGAGCTGTGGCACGACAAGGCCGCCCGCCTGGCCGCCGGGGAGAAGCCCGGCTACGACCTGATCACGCTCATGCAGCTCTCCGAGGACACCAAGGACCTCATCGACCGGCCCATGGAGTTCCTCGGCAACCTCACGCTGCTGGTGGTCGGGGGCAACGACACCACCCGCAACTCCATGACGGGAGGGGTCTACGCGCTCAACCGGTTCCCCGACCAGTTCGACCGGCTCCGGGCCGATCCCGGTCTCGTGCCCAAGCTGGTCCACGAGATCATCCGGTGGCAGACCCCGCTGGCCTACATGCGGCGCATCGCGACCCGCGACACCGTGCTGAACGGTCAGTTCATCCGCAAGGGCGACAAGCTCGTCATGTGGTACGCCTCGGCCAACCGTGACGACCGTGTCTTCGAGGACCCCGACGACTTCGTGATCGACCGGCACAACGCCCGGCGCCACCTCTCCTTCGGCATCGGGACCCACCGCTGCATGGGCAGCCGCCTGGCCGAGATGCAGCTGCGGATCCTGTGGGAGGAGCTCCTCGCCCGCTTCTCCGACATCGAGGTCGTCGAGGAGCCGACGTACCTCCAGTCCAACTTCGTGCGCGGCTACACCTCGATGATGGTCCGCCTGACGCCCGTCGGCGACGAGGCCCGCCCGGCGCGTGCCGGACGGCGCGGGACCAGGAGGGAGGTCGTCGAGGAGGTCGACCTCGAGGTGACGCTCACGGAGCGGCGTGAGGTCGCCGAGGGCGTCGTGGAGCTCACCCTCGCTGCGCCGGACGGGACCGAGCTGCCGCCCTGGACCGCCGGTTCCCACATCGACCTGGTCCTCGCCCCCGACCTCACCCGGCAGTACTCCCTGTGCGGCAGCCGGGCCGAGCCGGGCACGTGGAAGGTCGGGGTGCTCCACGAGCCCGACGGGCGCGGCGGCTCGTCGTACGTCCACACGCGCCTGGACGAGGGGGCGACGGTGCGGGTGCGTGGACCGCGCAACCACTTCGTGCTCCAGGAGTCGCCGCGCTACGAGTTCATCGCCGGCGGCATCGGGATCACCCCGATCCTGGCGATGATCGAGGAGGCCGAGGCGCGCGGCGCCGAGTGGAGCCTCCTGTACGGCGGCCGCTCGCGGGCGTCGATGGCGTTCCTCGACCGTCTCGAGGGGGACGAGCGGGTCACGATCTGGCCCCAGGACGAGCGGGGCCTGCTCGACCTCGACGCGAGGATCGCCACGCCCCGACCGGACACGCTGGTCTACTGCTGCGGCCCGGGCGCGCTCCTGGACGCCGTCGAGCAGCGGTGCACAGCCTGGCCCGAGGGCAGCCTGCACGTCGAGCGGTTCGTGGCGAAGGAGGTCGCGGCGCCCGAGGGGGCCCTGGACTCCTTCGAGGTGGAGTGCTCGCGCTCGGGGGTGACGGTGACCGTACCGCAGGGCATGTCGGTCTTCGACGCCGTCGAGAAGGCCGGGGTGGACGTCATCGGGTCCTGCTTCGAGGGCGTCTGCGGCACCTGTGAGACCGACGTCCTCGCGGGCACCCCCGACCACCGCGACTCGATCCTGTCGAGCTCGGAGCGGGCGTGCGGCGCGACGATGATGACCTGCGTCTCACGCTCGCTCGACCCGAAGATCGTCCTCGACCTCTAGACGCTCAGTCGAAGCAGTCGATCGTGCGCATGATCCGGTCCACGGCGACGTCGATGCTCACCGAGGGTTGCAGGAGATGGCTCATGGTGAGGCGGACCATCGTGTCGGCCGCTGCCTCCGCGGCGTCGCCGACGGCGTCGTGCACGGCGTCCTGCACGGTCCGGGTGGCCTGCGCCATCAGCGCCTCCGAGCGCACCGTCACCAGCTCGAGCAGCTCGGGGTCGCGGCCGGGGCGCAGGATCGCCTTGAGCAGCACGTTGGCGGAGCCGTGCTCGAGGGCGAAGCGTGCTGCGGCGCCGAGTCCGTCGACCGGGGCGCCCGGGTGAGCCGCGATGGCACCGCGGACACCGGTCAGGAACCGCTGCATCTCACGGCGCACGACGGCCTCCCCGAGCTCGGAGCGGGTACCGACCTCCTTGTGGACGCTCTGGCGCGGGATCCCGGCGCGCTGGGCGACCTTGGTCATGGTCAGCCGCTCCCATCCCTCCTCGGTGATGATCTCGACCGAGGCGTCGAGCAGCCGCTCCACGCGCAGGGCGCGGAGCTCGGCGTAGAAGCCTGTCTCGCTCACCCCACGAGCCTAGGACACCAGGAGGAGTCGTGTCCGGCTCCGGGTCACCGGGGCGGAGGGTGTCGCACATCCGGGGGTCACAGGGCCGACCGTCCCGGACCGCCGTTACCGCTCCGCAACCGAAGGCAGGCAAGGTAGGGACATGTCCACCAAGGTCTCGCTCGAGCACCGCACGACTTATCACTTCGCCGAGCCCGTGCGCGTGGCGCCGCACGTCGTCCGCCTGCGCCCGGCGCCGCACACCCGGACCCCGATCGAGGCCTACTCGCTCGACGTGAAGCCGGCCGGTCACTTCCTCAACTGGCAGCAGGACCCGTTCGGCAACTGGATGGCGCGCCTGGTCTTCCCGGAGAAGGTGTCGACCCTCGACATCACCGTCGGCCTCGTCGCCGACCTGATGGTCATCAACCCCTTCGACTTCTTCGTCGACGAGTACGCCGAGTCGATGCCGTTCGTCTACGAGAACAGCCTGCACGCCGACCTGTTCCCCTACCTGCGCTCGGTCGACGACGCCGAGGCCGCCGACGCGTTCCGGCTCTCGCTGCCCCAGCCTCAGGACGGCCCCGACGGCACCACCCGCACCATCGACTTCCTCGCCTCCCTCAACGCCGCCGTGCACCGCGAGATCGCCTACTCGGTGCGGATGGAGGCCGGGGTGCAGAGCCCCGACGAGACCCTCGCCCGCAAGATCGGCTCGTGCCGTGACTCCGCGTGGCTGCTGGTCGCGCTGCTGCGTCAGTACGGCCTCGCCGCCCGCTTCGTGTCCGGCTACCTGGTCCAGCTGTCGTCGGACCAGAAGGCCCTCGACGGCCCGAGCGGTCCGGAGAAGGACTTCACCGACCTCCACGCCTGGGCCGAGGTCTACCTGCCGGGCGCGGGCTGGGTGGGCATGGACCCCACGAGCAGCCTCTTCGCCGGTGAGGGCCACATCCCGCTCTGCGCCACGCCGCACCCCAGCAGCGCCGCCCCGATCGAGGGCGCCACCGACCCGGTGGAGGTGACCTTCTCGTTCCACAACGAGGTCACCCGCATCCACGAGGACCCGCGCGTCACCAAGCCCTACACCGACGAGCAGTGGGCGCGCATCGACGCGCTCGGCGAGGCCGTCGACGCCCGGCTCGAGGCCGGCGACGTCCGGCTCACGATGGGTGGCGAGCCGACGTTCGTCTCGCTGGACGACGCCACCACCGCGCAGTGGAACACCGACGCCGACGGGCCCGAGAAGCGGGCCCTGGCCTCCACGCTGGCCGAGCGCCTGCGCGAGACCTACGCCCAGGGCGGGATCGTCCACCGCGGCCAGGGCAAGTGGTACCCCGGCGAGCCCCTCCCGCGGTGGAACATCGGTCTTCAGTGGCGCACCGACGGCGTGCCGCTGTGGCGCGACTCCTCCCTCTTCGCCGACCCGTGGGGCCCCGGCAGCGACCCCGAGGTGGCGGTCGCCCAGGCCGAGGCCCTCGCCCGCCGGGTCGCGACCGTGCTCGCGCTCCCCGACAGCCAGGTGCACCCGGCCTACGAGGACCCGCTCGCGGCCCTCTCCTCCGAGGTCCGCCAGCCGCACGGCGAGCGGCCCGACGACGGCGCCGACAAGCTCGACGCCCACGGGCTCGGGGTGCTCGACGCGACCGTCGACACCCCGACCGGCTGGGTGCTGCCGATCGTGGCCCGCACCGCCGAGCACGACGGCTGGGTCAGCCCGGCCTGGAAGTTCCGACGCGGCCGCCTGGTCCTGGTCCCGGGCACCAGCTCGGTGGGGCTGCGGCTGCCGCTGGACTCCGTCGCCTGGAAGGACCCCGACTTCGCCGGGGAGCCGTCGTACCTCGAGGCCGGCACGCCCCTGGAGCCGAAGGTCCCCGTCGTCACCGTCGTCGACCCCGAGGGGCAGGGCACGACCGCCCTCGCCTTCGAGGCGCGGGACGGTCACGTGCACGTCTTCCTGCCACCCACCCAGCACCTCGACGACTACGCCGACCTCCTCAAGCTCGTCGAGGTCGCGGCCCGCAAGGTCGGCTGCCCGGTGGTCATCGAGGGCTACGGCCCGCCGCCGGACCCGCGCCTGACCACCCTCGTGGTCACCCCCGACCCGGGCGTCATCGAGGTCAACGTGCAGCCCACCCGCAGCTGGGCCGAGCAGCGCGACCTCACCATCACGCTCTACGAGGAGGCGCGCCAGGCGCGGCTGACCACCGAGAAGTTCGACCTCGACGGCCTCCACACCGGCACCGGTGGCGGCAACCACATCACCCTCGGCGGCCACGAGCCGGTCGACTCCCCGCTGCTGCGGCGTCCCGACCTGCTCGTCAGCCTGATCACCTACTGGCAGCGCCACCCGAGCCTGAGCTACCTCTTCTCCGGGCGCTTCATCGGCCCGACGAGCCAGGCCCCGCGCTTCGACGAGGGCCGGCCCGAGGCGCCCTACGAGATGGAGATCGCCTTCGCCGAGATCGAGCGGCTCACCGCGCAGGCCGCCGACACCGGCGAGGGGCCGCGACCGTGGCTCGTCGACCGCGCCCTGCGCCACCTGCTCACCGACCTCACCGGCAACACGCACCGTTCGGAGTTCTGCATCGACAAGATGTACAGCCCCGACTCCTCGCGCGGGCGGCTCGGCCTGCTCGAGCTGCGCGGCTTCGAGATGCCGCCTCACGGCCAGATGGCGCTGGTGCAGGCGCTGCTCGTGCGCAGCCTGGTCGCCATGTTCTGGGAGGAGCCGCTCAAGGCCCCGCTCGTGCGCTGGGGCACGCGGCTCCACGAGGACCCGCTGCTCCCGCAGGGCGCCATCAGCGACATCAACGCCGTCGTGGCCGACCTGCGCGCGTTCGGGATCGACTTCGAGGAAGAGTGGCTCGCGCCGTTCACCGAGTTCCGCTTCCCGCGCATCGGGATGACCACCGTCGGGCCGGTCTCCCTCGAGCTGCGCCAGGCGATCGAGCCGTGGCACGTGCTCGGCGAGGAGGCCACCGGGTCCGGCACCGCCCGCTACGTCGACAGCTCGGTGGAGAAGGTCCAGGTCTCGGTCTCGGGCCTCGACCCGACGCGGCACCTCGTGACGTGTCAGGGTGTCCCCGTGCCCCTGACCCCCACCCCTGCGGGTGACCACTACGCCGGCGTGCGGTTCCGCGCGTGGCAGCCCTGGTCGGCCCTGCACCCCTCGATCGAGGTGCAGGCCCCGCTGCGCTTCGACGTCGTCGACACCGTGTCGGGGCTCAGCCTGGGCGGCGCGACCTACCACGTGGTCCATCCGGGTGGTCGCAACTACGACTCGCCCCCGGTCAACGCCAACGAGGCGGAGGCGCGTCGCGCCAGCCGCTTCCACGCCCACGGCCACACCGCCGGTCGACTCGACGTCGGCGCCCTGCGCGAGACCGCCCGTCGTGCAGCCAGCGACGAGTACCCGCACACCCTCGACCTGCGCCGGGTGCCCTCCGCCGCGGCCCGGGCGGCCGGGGCTGCCCGCCGTGAAGCCTCTCGGGACGCCGCAGGAGGCGTCGACGGGTGAGCCTGCTGCGTGACTACGCGGCGGTCGTCACCCAACCCACCCTGGGCGGTGAGGCCGCCCGCTACGACGAGATCGTCGGTGCCGACGGCGCCCTGCGGACCCCGTGGAAGGGGCTCGCCGAGGTCGCCGTCGAGCTGAAGGCCGACGACCTCGGTCGCGCCGACGCCGGCATCACCCGTGCGCTCGCGGACGACGGCGTGACCTACGGCCGCCCCGGCGAGCGGCAGGAGCCGTGGCGCCTCGACCCGATGCCCCTCGTCCTGGACGCCGCCTCGTGGAACCCGCTCGAGGTCGGTCTCGCGCAGCGCGCCGAGCTGCTCAACGCCATCCTCGCCGACCTGTACGGCGAGCAGCGGCTGCTGCGCGAGAGGCTCCTCCCGCCGGCCCTCGTGCTCGGGCACCCCGGCTTCATGCGTGTCATGGCGCGTGCCTCGATCACCGACCCGCGCCCGCTCGTGCTGACCGCCACCGACCTCGGCCGCGACGAGCAGGGCGAGTGGCGGGTCCTGGCCGACCGCACCCAGGCGCCGTCCGGCCTGGGCTACGCGATGGAGAACCGCCGGATCCTCACCCGCGTCGTCCCCGAGATGTACCGCGCGGCGCCGTTGCACAGCATGGAGCCCTTCTTCTCCGCGCTGCGCTCGGCACTCATCCAGTCCGCCGGCCCCGACCTCGCCGACCCCCGGATCGTGGTGCTCTCGCCGGGGTCGGTCTCCGAGACCGCCTACGACCAGTCGTTCATCGCCTCGGCGCTCGGTTTCCCGCTCGTGCAGGGCAGCGACCTCGTGGTGCGCGACGGCTGGGTGCAGATGCGGGTCTTCGGTCGTCTCGAGCGCGTCGACGTGATCCTGCGCCGCGTCGACGCCCCGTGGACCGATCCCCTCGAGCTGCGCGGCGACTCCCAGCTCGGCGTTGCCGGGCTCGTCGAGGCGACCCGTCGCGGCCGCGTCCGGATCGTCAACGGCCTGGGCGCCGGCGTGCTCGAGAACCCGGCCCTGCTGTCCTACATGCCCGCCCTGTGCGAGGCCCTCCTCGACGAGCCGCTGCGCCTCGGCTCGGTGCCGACGTGGTGGTGCGGTGAGCCCGACGGGCTCGAGCGCGTGCTCGACCGCCTCGACGGCGCCAACCCGCTCGCGGTGCGTCCGATCGACGGCTCGGCCGACGCGCTGAGCGGAGTGTCGCGCGACGAGCTGGTGCAGATGGTGCTCGCGGCGCCGCACCGCTACGTCGGCCAGGAGCGGCTCCCGCTGTCGCAGGCCCCCACGTGGAACCGGACCAGCTACGGCCACGGAGAGGCGACGCCTCGGCCGGTCACCATGCGCACCTTCACGCTGCGCTACGGCTCGGCCTACCGCACGCTGGTCGGCGGTCTGGTGAGCGTCGTCGAGGACGAGGCGGCTGGGCGCCCCGGGGCCAGCAAGGACCTGTGGGTGCTGAAGGAGAACGCGACCGACGCCGACCAGGGGCTGCCCGACATCCTGCCGATGACCAGTGCCCGGTCCTCGACCGGCACCGTGCCGCGCATCCTCGAGGACATGTTCTGGGTGGGCCGCTACGCCGAACGCGTCGAGGACCTCCTGCGCCTGGTCATCGCGGCGCACGCGCTGGCCGAGGAGTTCCAGACCCGCCCGCGCTCGACCGGCGGCGCCGGTCTCGACGTGATGATGGGTGCCGTGCGACGCCTGGCCGGGCGTACCCACGCCGACCTCGACGAGGAGTTCCGCTCGGTGCTGCTCGACGTCGCCCGACCCGGCTCGGTCGCCCACGGCGTCGAGCGGCTGCGCGAGGCGGTGTCGGGCGTGCGTGACCAGCTCTCCCGCGACGTGTGGCGCACCTTCGGCGCCACCGAGCGGGCCTCGGCCTCGCTGCGCGCGAGCGCCCACAGCCAGCAGATCACCGAGTCCGCCGGTCGGATGCTCACCGGCGTCCTCGCCCTGCACGGCGTCACCGCCAGCATGATCCGCGACGAGGGCTGGCACATGATCGCCGCCGGCCGGGCCCTGGAGCGGGCGCTCCAGCTGTGCCAGCTGCTCTCGGCCACCACCACCGTGCGCCGCGGCATCGACGTCGACCGCGAGGTCCTCAACGCCGTCCTCCTCGCCTCCGAGAGCGCGGTGACCCACCGCCGGCGCTACCGCGGCTACGTGCGCCCCGGCGGCGTGCTCGAGCTGCTGCTCGAGGACACCCTCAACCCGCGCTCGCTCGCCTTCGTGCTCGACGAGCTCGCCACCCACCTCGCCGCGCTCCCGGCCTCGACCGGGTCGAGCCGTCCCGAGCGTCTGGTCACCGACCTGCAGGAGGCGCTGGCGGAGACCGACATCGCCACCCTGGTGGCCATCGGTGGCGTGGGTCGGCCCAACCTGGAGAACTACCTCTCCCAGACCATGGGTCAGCTCACGCGTCTCGGCGAGGCGATCACCGAGCTGCACCACACCAGCGGTCCGGCGCCGCGACTGATCGCAGGCCTGCCCCTGGTCGACTCCTTCTCGCCCACCGTGCCGCCCACCGCCGCCCAGGCCGGCGAGGTCGGGCTCAGGTCGCACCCATGAAGTACGTCGTGCGTCACCGCACCACCTACACCTACGACGACGCCGTCAGCGACAGCCTGGGCGTGGCCTACCTCGTGCCGCGCTCGCTGCCGTGGCAGAAGGTGGCGTCCTTCGACGTCACGGTCACACCGACCCCCGTCGACACGTCGTCCGACCTCGACTACTACGGCAACCGGGTGACGTACTTCCAGGTGACCGAGCCGCACCAACAGCTCGTCGTCGAGGGCGTCAGCGAGGTCGAGTCCCTCGACCCGGTGCACTCCGACGAGGCCCTGAACCGGCCGTGGGAGTCGGTGCTGCCGCTGCGCGACCCGGCGCTGCCCGGGGCCTGGCGCGCGACCGACTTCGCCCTCCCCTCCCGCCTGGTCGAGCAGGTGCCGGGGGCGCACGCCTATGGCGCCACGTCGCTGACGCCGGGCCGGCCGATCGGGGAGGCGGTGACCGAGCTCATGCGTCGGGTGCACGCCGACTTCGACTACGACAAGACCGCCACGACGGTCACCTCGACCGTCGAGCACATCCTCGAGAAGCGGGCCGGGGTCTGTCAGGACTTCGCGCACCTGATGCTCGCCTGCCTGCGCGCCCACGGCGTCGCCGCGCGCTACGTCAGCGGCTACCTCGCCACCTACCCGCCGCCGGGCAAGGAGCGCGTGGTCGGCGCCGACGCCTCTCACGCGTGGCTGGAGGTCTGGCTGGGCGGCGAGGAGTGGCTCGCCCTCGACCCGACCAACGACCAGTGGGCCGGCGACCGCTACATCACCGTCGCCTGGGGGCGCGACTACGGCGACGTGCCACCGCTCAAGGGCGTCATCTTCACCGAGGCCAAGCGCTCCACGATGCGGGTCTCGGTCGACGTCGCCCCGGTGGAGACCCCCGCCGGCTGAGGTCACCCCGACGGGTGCACGGCCTGGTCTGGGAGACTCCGCGCATGCGCACCGCACGCCGTACCGCCCTGGCCGGGGTCCTCTCCGCAGTGCTCGCGCTGAGCCTCGGGGCGTGCAGCGGGGAGACCGGACCCGTCGACGACGGCTCCTACTCCGCCCTGCAGGCCGGAGCGCCGGAGGTGCTCTCCGAGCGGGGGATCGCCCTGGTCTCGCCCGACCGTCCGGCCGCGGCGTCGCCGGGTGACGTGGTCGACGCCCTGGAGGAGCAGGGTCTGTTCGCCGAGCTCAGCCGGCCCGCGGAACCGGTGGCGGACGACGGACTGGCGCTCGACCCGACCCAGGTGGCGGGGCTCCTCTTCACCGTTCACAACGTCACCTCGTCGGTCGACGACGCCGGGCGCTACGTCGTCCTGGGGTTCGCCGACCTCGACTCCGCGATCCTCTTCGCGCAGAGCGAGCCGACGGTC
>JBFJKO010000068.1:0-10638 GCA_041634935.1 Nocardioides sp. | reverse complement strand
GTCATCTGCCAGCTCGGCGGCCAGACGCCGCTCGGCCTCGCCCAGGGCCTCGCGGCCAACGGGGTCACCATCGTCGGCACGTCGCCGGACGCCATCGACCTCGCCGAGGAGCGCGGTGCCTTCGGCCGCGTGCTCGCCGAGGCCGGCCTGATGGCGCCCAAGCACGGCACCGCGACGTCGTACCCCGAGGCGCTCCAGATCGTCCGCGAGATCGGCTACCCGGTGCTCGTGCGCCCCTCCTACGTGCTCGGCGGCCGGGGCATGGAGATCGTCTACGGCGACGACGCCCTCGAGGCCTACCTGGAGAAGTACGTCGCCGCGGGCCTGATCAGCCGCGAGGCCCCGGTGCTCGTCGACCGCTTCGTCGACGACGCGGTCGAGGTCGACGTCGACGCGATCTTCGACGGCGAGGAGCTCTTCCTCGGCGGCGTGATGGAGCACATCGAGGAGGCCGGCATCCACTCGGGCGACTCCTCGTGCGCCTTGCCGCCCATCACCCTCGGTGAGCACGAGATCGGGCGCATCCGCGCCGCGACCGAGGCCATCGCCCGGGGCGTGGGGGTGCGCGGACTCATCAACATCCAGTTCGCCCTCGGCTCCGACATCCTCTACGTCCTCGAGGCCAACCCGCGTGCCTCGCGCACGGTGCCGTTCGTCTCCAAGGCCACCGGCACGCCGCTGGCCAAGGCCGCTGCGCGCGTCATGCTCGGCGAGTCGGTCGCCGACGTCCGCGCCGCAGGGCTGCTGCCGGCCACGGGCGACGGTGGCTCGCTGCCGGCCAACCAGCCGATCGCGGTGAAGGAGGCGGTGATGCCCTTCAACCGCTTCCGCACCGCCGACGGCTCGCAGGTCGACACCGTGCTCGGCCCGGAGATGAAGTCGACCGGAGAGGTGATGGGCTTCGACCACGACTTCGGTCGTGCGTTCTCCAAGTCCCAGGCCGCCGCCTTCGGACCGCTGCCGACCAGCGGCAAGATCTTCGTCTCGATGGCCAACCGCGACAAGCGCTCGATGATCTTCCCGGTCAAGGTGCTCGCCGACCTCGGCTTCGAGATCCTCGCCACCCAGGGCACCGCCGAGGTGCTGCGCCGCAACGGCGTCGCGGCCACCGTGGTGCGCAAGCACTACGAGGGACCGGGCCCGGCGGGGGAGAAGACCACCGTCCAGCTCATCCACGACGGCGAGATCCAGCTGATCGTCAACACGCCGTACGGCGCGGGTGGTGGTAGCAGCGAGGCCGGCGGTCAGGCCCGCCTCGACGGCTACGAGATCCGGACGGCGGCCGTGATGGCCAACGTCCCGTGCATCACGACCGTGCAGGGTCTCGGCGCCGCGGTGCAGGGCATCGAGGCGCGCCGACGCGGTGACGTCGGCGTCCGGAGCCTGCAGGACTGGGCCCGCGCGCTGCGGCCCGCCGAGGGCACCGAGGCGGCCCAGGGCTGATGGCGCTCTACCGGCGGCTGTTCGAGCACGGGCTCACCCGGGTGGACCCCGAGCGGGCCCACCACCTCGGGTTCGGGGCCGTGCGGGCTGCGGCGCCGATGCTGCGCGGGGTCGACCGGGTCGCCCGCCGCACGCCGGTGGGCGCGCCCGTGATCACGATGGGCCTCACGTTCCCGCACGCGCTGGGGATGGCGGCCGGGTTCGACAAGAACGCCGTCGGCATCGACGCGCTCGCGGCGCTGGGCTTCGGCCACGTCGAGATCGGCACGGTCACCGGCCAGGCCCAGCCCGGCAACCCGAAGCCGCGCCTCTTCCGGCTCCCGGCCGACCGTGCCGTGGTCAACCGGATGGGCTTCAACAACGCCGGCGCCGAGACGGTGGCCCAGCGCCTCGCCGAGCGGGAGGCGCACCGCCGCCACGAGCCCGGCGGACCGGTGCTCGGCGTCAACATCGGCAAGACCAAGGTCGTGCCCGAGGACGACGAGGCCGCGGTCCTCGCCGACTACGGTCACTCGACCCGCCTGCTGGCACCCTTCGCCGACTACCTCGTGGTCAACGTCAGCTCGCCCAACACCCCGGGCCTGCGCTCGCTGCAGTCGGTGGAGCGGCTCCAGCCCCTCCTCGAGCACGTCCGGCGGGTGGCCGACGGCGTCATCAACGGCGACCGCGGTCGGGTGCCGCTGCTGGTGAAGATCGCCCCCGACCTGGCCGACGAGGACGTCCTCGCCGTGGCCGACCTCGCCGGGGCGATCGACCTCGACGGGATCATCGCCACCAACACCACGATCAGCCGCGACGGCCTGCGCAGCTCGCCCGAGGAGGTCGCGGCCCTGGGCGCCGGCGGCCTGTCGGGTCGCCCGCTCACGGCTCGGGCCACCGACGTGATGCGGATGCTGCGCGACCGGGTGGGCCCCGACCTGACCCTGATCGGGGTCGGCGGCATCACCACGGTGCAGGATGCTCGCGAGCGACTCGAGGCCGGCGCCGACCTGCTGCAGGCCTACACGGCGTTCATCTACGAGGGACCCACGTGGCCCCGCACCATCGTGAAGGGACTGGGCTGATGTCTTTCGGCGACTACCAGATCGAGCTCTACCTCGGGGCGCTCGGCGGCACCCTCCCGGCGCACCCGTTCACCTACGCCGAGCTCGAGTCCAACGCGCTCGCGGCGCTGCCTCCCGAGCTGCGCACCTATGTCGCCGGCGGCAGCGGCAACGAGTCGACCCAGCGCGGCAATGCGGAGGCCTTCGACCGGTGGGCGCTCGTGCCGCGCATGCTGCGCGCGTCGGCCGAGCGCGACCTGTCGGTCGACCTCTTCGGCACGACGGTGCCCAGCCCGCTGATGATGGCTCCGGTCGGCGTGCTCGGCCTGGTCACGCCCGACCAGCACGGCGACGTCCACGGCGCCGAGGTCTCGGCCGCGACCGGGGTCCCCTTCATCGGCTCGACGCTGATGAGCGACCCGCTCGAGGACGTCGCCGCCGCCCGCGGCGACGCGCCGCTGTGGTTCCAGCTCTACACGCCCAAGAACCGCGAGCTCGCCGCCAGCTTCGTCTCCCGCGCCGAGAGGGCCGGCTACGAGGCGATCGTGATCACCCTCGACACCTGGGTGCCCGGCTGGCGTCCGCGCGACCTCGCCAGCGGCAACTTCCCGCAGCTGCGGGGCAAGGCGCTGGCCAACTACACCTCCGACCCGGTGTTCGCCGAGATGACCGGCCCCGACCCGGACCCCGGCACCACGGTGATGACCTGGGTCGGCACGTTCGGCAACCCGCTCAGCTGGGACGACCTGCCCTGGCTGCGCTCGCTCACCGACCTGCCGATCGTGCTCAAGGGCATCTGTCACCCCGACGACGCGCGGCGCGCGCTCGACGAGGGCGTCGACGGCATCTACGTCTCCAACCACGGCGGACGCCAGGCCAACGGCGGGGGAGCGGCGATCGACTGGCTTCCCGGCGTGGTCGACGCCGTCCGCTCGCACGCCGACAAGGGCGACGCGCCCGTCGTCTTCGACTCCGGCGTGCGGACCGGTGCCGACGTCGTCAAGGCCCTGGCCCTCGGCGCGACGACCGTCGCGGTCGGTCGCCCCTACGTCTACGGGATGGCGCTCGGCGGCGTGCCCGGGGCGACCCATGTGCTCCGCTCCCTGCAGGCCGAGGCCGACCTGATCATGGCGGTCGACGGCTACCCCACGCGCGCCGACCTCACCCGCGACGCCCTGGTGCGGGTGCCATGACTGCGGTGCACTTCGGTGCGCGCTTCCACGCCGCCCTCGCCGAGCGCGGACCCTTCTGCGTCGGCATCGACCCGCACGCCGCGCTGCTCCGCGAGTGGGGCCTGGACGACGACGTCGCCGGGCTCGAGCGCTTCGCGCTGAGCGTCGTGGACGCCGTGGCGCCGTACTGCTCGGTGGTCAAGCCGCAGTCGGCCTTCTACGAGCGCTTCGGCTCGCGCGGCGTGGCCGTGCTCGAGCGGGTCATCGAGGCCTCGCGGGCCGCCGGCGCGCTGGTGCTGCTCGACGTCAAGCGCGGCGACATCGGCTCCACCTCGCAGGCCTACGCCGAGGCCTACCTCGACCCGGCCAGCCCCCTCGCCTCGGACGCGGTGACGGTCAGCCCCTACCTCGGCTTCGGCTCCCTCGACCCGTTCGTCGAGGTCGCCCGTCGTCACGACGCCGGGCTGTTCGTCCTCGCCCTGACGTCCAACAAGGAGGGTCCCGAGGTGCAGCACGCCCGGGTCGACTCCGGGGAGACCGTCGCCGACCGGATCCTCGACCACCTGCGCCGGCTCAACGCCGACGCCGAGCCGCTCGGCTCCTTCGGCGCGGTCGTCGGGGCCACCATCGCTTCCGACACCGGGGCCGACTTCGCCTTCAACGGACCGATCCTGGCGCCCGGCTTCGGCGCCCAGGGCGGCACGCCCGACGACATCCGCCGCATCTTCGGCGCCTCGGCCGCGCACGTCAGCGCGAGCTCCTCGCGCGAGGTGCTGCGCGCCGGGCCGGACGCCGCGGCGATGCGTGACGTCGTACGGCGTTCCAACGACGTGTTGCGCGACCTGGCATGACGTCGACCCGACGCGCCCGCGGTCTGACCGCCGGGATCACCGGCGTGGCCGGGGCCGTGCTCCTCGGCACGCTCACCGCGTGCGGCGGCGACGGCCTCGACCGCTACTGCGAGGAGGTGCGCGAGCAGCAGAAGCCACTCACCGAGGCCGCGGCGTCCGGGCCCACCGGGCTGCTCCAGGCGCTGCCGAGCTTCGAGGCCCTGCGTGCCGAGTCACCGTCCGACATCGCCGCCGACTGGACGGTCGTGGTGCAGCGGATCAGGGTGCTCGACGAGGCGCTCGCCGAGGCCGACGTCGACCCGGCCACCTACGACCCGGAGCAGACGCCCGACGACCTGACGTCGGAGGAGCGGGCCGCGATCGAGGCCGCGGCCGCGGGACTGCTGACGCCGGCGATGACGGAGTCGCTCGACCGGGTGCAGCAGCAGGCCCGCGACGTCTGCAAGACGCCACTGAGCCTGTGAGGCGTGCGCGACGAGCGGAGGATCACACCGCACCCGCTGGTGCGGACCGGCCGTTGCCGCCCGCGGACTCCTCTGACTAGATTGACCCCGTCGGCGGCATCCTCCGAGCCGCTCGTCCCGACGCAGTCCGATCAGAAGGACCACACACGTGGCTTTGCCCCCGCTGACACCCGAACAGCGCCAGGCGGCGTTGCAGAAGGCCGCCGCCTCCCGACGGGAGCGGGCCGAGGTGAAGAACCGACTCAAGAATTCCGGGGCCTCCATCAGCGAGGTCATCGCGCAGGGCCAGGCCAACGAGGTCATCGGCAAGATGCGGGTCGTCGACCTGCTCCAGTCGCTGCCCGGCCTGGGCAAGGTCCGGGCCCGCCAGGTGATGGAGCGGCTCGGGATCGCGGAGTCGCGGCGGGTGCGCGGCCTGGGCACCAAGCAGATCGCTGCGCTGGAGCGCGAGTTCGCTCCCGACAAGTCGTGAGGCGCCTGGTCGTCCTCGCCGGTCCGACCGCGGTCGGGACGGGCACCGTCGCGACGGCGGTGCGCGAGCGTCACCCCGAGGTCTGGCTCTCGGTCTCGGCCACCACCCGCGCGCCGCGCCCCGGTGAGGTGGACGGCGTCCACTACCACTTCGTCGACGACGCCACCTTCGACGAGATGGTCGCCGAGGGGCAGCTGCTCGAGTGGGCGGTCGTGCACCGCGCTGCCCGCTACGGCACGCCGCGCGGCCCGGTCGAGGAGTCGCTGGCCCAGGGGAGGCCGTCCATGCTGGAGATCGACCTCCAGGGCGCCCGACAGGTCCGCGAGACGATGCCCGAGGCGATCTTCGTGTTCCTCAAGCCGCCGTCGTGGGACGAGCTGGTGCGCCGACTGGTCGGCCGCGGCACCGAGACGGCCGAGGAGCGGGAGAGCCGGCTGGCGACCGCGCGCGAGGAGCTGGCCGCCGAGAGCGAGTTCGACGTGACCATCGTCAACCACGAAGTTCACGATGCAGCCGACGAGTTGGTAGCCTTGATGAAGGACTCCGGTCGACCGGAGGCACCACCGAGTCCGTGAGCCCGTTCGGCTCCGGACGATCCTTTCCACCAATCAGTGAGGCTGACGCGTGTCTGCGCCCAACATTGCCGCCGAAGGCGTGACCAACCCGTCGATCGACGACCTGCTCACCAAGACCGACAGCAAGTACAAGCTGGTCCTCTACAGCGCCAAGCGGGCGCGCCAGATCAACGCCTACTACTCCCAGCTCGGCGAGGGCCTGCTGGAGTACGTCGGCCCGCTCGTCGACACCCACGTGCAGGAGAAGCCCCTCTCCATCGCGCTGCGTGAGATCAACGACGACAAGCTGACCTGTGAGGACGTCGACCCGGCCGAGCTCGCCGCCGAGGAGGCCGCTGCCAAGCAGGCCGCCCTCGACGCCGCTGCCGGCATCGCCGAGTGACGCGAGTCCTGCGCTGAGCAACGACTCCGCCCCGCACCACACCGAGGCCGACTCCTCCCGCACCAGCGGTGGGGGCCGGCCATCGGTCGTCCTGGGGGTCGCCGGGGGCATCGCGGCCTACAAGGCCTGCGAGCTCCTGCGCCGCCTGACCGAGTCCGGGCACGACGTGACCGTCGTCCCGACCGCGTCCGCGCTCGAGTTCGTCGGGGCGCCGACCTGGTCGGCGCTGTCGGGCAAGCCCGTCGCCGCCGACGTGTGGACGTCGGTGCACGAGGTGCCGCACGTGCGCATCGGCCAGCAGGCCGACCTCGTGGTGGTCGCCCCGGCCACGGCCGACCTCCTCGCCAAGGCCGCCCACGGCCTGGCCGACGACCTGCTCACCAACACCCTGCTCACCGCGAGGTGCCCGGTCGTCTTCGCCCCGGCGATGCACACCGAGATGTGGGAGCACCCCGCCACCCAGGCCAACGTCGCCACCCTGCGCGCACGCGGCGCGGTCGTGATCGAGCCCGCCGAAGGTCGACTGACCGGCAAGGACACCGGCAAGGGCCGGCTGCCCGAGCCCGCGGCGCTCTTCGAGGCCTGCACCGAGGTGCTGGCGCGCGGGGTCGTGGCCCCCGACCTCCAGGGACGACGCGTCGTCGTCTCGGCCGGCGGCACCCGCGAGTACCTCGACCCGGTGCGCTTCCTCGGCAACCGGTCCTCGGGGCGCCAGGGCTACGCGCTGGCGGCCGCGGCGGCGGCGCGCGGTGCCGACGTCGTCCTGGTCGCCGCCAACGTCACGCTCCCGGCTCCGGCCGGGGTGCAGGTCGTGGCCGTCGAGACCACCGCCGAGTTGCACGACGAGGTCGTCGCAGCGGCGAAGAGCGCCGACGCCGTGGTGATGGCCGCGGCCCCGGCCGACTTCCGTCCGACCTCGACGAGCGAGGCGAAGATCAAGAAGGCCGCCGACGGGTCGTCGCCGGCCATCGAGCTGGTGCAGAACGCCGACATCCTCCACGAGCTCTCCACCGAGCGGTCCCGCGACGGCAGCGTGATCGTCGGCTTCGCCGCCGAGACCGGCGACGCCACCGGCTCGGTGCTCGACCTCGCCCGCGCCAAGCTGGCCCGCAAGGGCTGCGACCTCCTGGTCGTCAACGACGTCAGCGGGGGAGCGGTCTTCGGCAGCGACGACAACGAGGCCGTCATCCTGGGCGCCGACGGCGCGCAGCGCGTCGTCCCCCTCGGCAGCAAGGGTGCGCTGGCCCACGTCATCTGGGACGAGGTCGCGCGACGCTGGGGATTCGCCGACTGAGACGCCGGTCTTGCATGCTGGGACCACACTAGAGTCACACCTTTCGGGACGATGCCGTCCGGATGCCTACATCGAACAATCTGAGAGCGAGTTTCACTGTGGCTGGACGCCTCTTCACGTCGGAGTCCGTGACCGAAGGTCACCCGGACAAGATCGCTGACCGGATCAGCGACACGATCCTCGACTACCTCATGGAGCACGACGCCGACAAGGAGAACCTCCGCGTCGCCGTGGAGACGCTCCTGACGACCGGTCTCGTGGTCGTGGCGGGCGAGGTGCGCACCAACGCCTACGCCCCGATGGCCGACCTGGTGCGGGCCGCGATCCTCGACATCGGCTACGACTCCTCCGAGAAGGGCTTCGACGGCACCACCTGTGGCGTCCAGGTCGCCATCGGTGGTCAGTCGGCCGACATCGCCCAGGGCGTCGACCAGGGCCACGAGGCCCGCGTCGGCTCCTCCGAGGACGAGCTCGACGCGCGCGGTGCCGGCGACCAGGGCCTGATGTTCGGCTACGCGTGCGACGACACCGAGGTGCTCATGCCGCTGCCGATCGTGATGGCGCAGCGTCTCTCGGAGAAGCTCACCGAGGTGCGCAAGAACGGCACGATGGACAACCTGCGCCCGGACGGCAAGACCCAGGTCACCATCGAGTACGACGAGAACGACGTGCCGGTGCGCGTCGACACGGTCGTGCTCTCGACGCAGCACTCCGAGGAGACCGACCTCACCAAGCTCGAGGCCGAGATCAAGGAGCACGTCATCGACCCGGTGCTCGCGACGTTCAAGCTGCCCTCCGAGGGCTACCGCCTGCTCGTCAACCCGACCGGCCGCTTCGTGGTCGGCGGCCCGATGGGTGACGCCGGCCTGACCGGCCGCAAGATCATCGTCGACACCTACGGCGGCATGGCTCGTCACGGCGGCGGTGCCTTCTCGGGCAAGGACCCGTCGAAGGTCGACCGCTCGGCCGCCTACGCGATGCGCTGGGTCGCCAAGAACGTCGTCGCCGCGGGCCTGGCCCGCCGCTGCGAGGTGCAGGTCGCCTACGCGATCGGCAAGGCCCAGCCCGTCGGCGTCTTCGTGCAGACCTTCGGCACCGGCATCGTGTCCGACGAGGCGATCCAGAAGGCCGTGCTCGAGGTCTTCGACCTGCGCCCCGCCGCGATCCTGCGCGACCTCGACCTGCTGCGTCCGATCTACGCCCAGACGTCGGCCTACGGCCACTTCGGCCGCGAGCTGCCCGACTTCACGTGGGAGCGCACCGACCGTGCCGCCGCCCTGAAGGCCGCCGTCGGCTCCTGATCCACCCGCACCACCAGCAGCACTCCGAACCACTTCGCCGGGTCGGCGCGTATCCGCGCCGACTCGGCGTGGTGCTTTTCACCGAGTCGGCGCGACAACGCGTCGACCCGGCATCGGGGGGTGGGTCGGTCGGTGGGTGCTGGTAGACCTACGCGCATGAGCGAGACCGGCCGCGCGGGGGAGTCCCCGGCACCCTCCGAGGAGCAGCCCGAGCTGCTGCCGGGCATGGTGCGCCACACGGTCAAGCAGTCGCAGGCCAAGGCGCGCGCCACCCGGGCGCGCAAGGTCGCCGAGCAGGCGATCTCCGCCGAGCTGCCGGTCGCCCGGGTGCTGGTCGACGTCGCACTGGCCCACCTCGACCGCACCTTCGACTACGCCGTCCCCGAGTCGATGGCCGACGACGCGCAGCCCGGCGTGCGCGTCAAGGTCCGCTTCGCCGGTCACGACGTCGACGGGTTCCTGCTCGAGCGCGCAGAGGCCAGCGACCACGCCGGCAGGCTGGCGCCGCTGCGACGGGTCGTGAGTCCCGAGCCGGTGCTGACCCCCGCGGTGGCCGCGCTGGCGTCGGAGGTCGCCGAGCGGTACGCCGGCGTCCGTTCCGACGTCCTGCGCCTCGCCGTCCCCCCGCGACACGCCACCACCGAGAAGCAGCCCTCGCCCGCCGAGCCTGCGCTGCCGCCGAGCGCGACCGCGCCCCTCGACACGGGAGCGTGGGCCGACTACCCGCACGCGACCCCGTTCCTCACCCACCTCGCCGAGGGCCGCGCGCCTCGGGCCGTGTGGTCGGCCGCGCCCGGTGAAGACTGGCCGGCCATGCTCGCGCAGGCCGCAGCCGCCGCGCTGCGCCACGGCCGCTCGGCCATCCTGTGCGTGCCCGACGGCAAGGACGCCGCCCGGCTCGACGCCGCGCTCACCGACCTGCTCGGCGCCGACCACCACGTCGTCCTGACCGCCGACTCCGGTCCGACCGCGCGCTACCGCGACTTCCTGGCGGTGCTGCGCGGCACCCGGCGCATCGTCGTCGGCAGCCGGGCTGCCGCGTTCGCCCCGGTGACCGACCTCGGGCTCGCGGTGGTCTGGGACGACGGCGACGACCTGCACGCCGAGCCGCGGGCGCCCTACCCCCACACGCGGGAGGTCCTGCTGCTGCGCGGGGCCCGCGAGGACGCCGCCGTGCTCGTCGGAGGCTTCTCCCGCAGCGTCGAGGCCGACCACCTCGTGCGCACCGGGTGGGCCCACGAGCTGGCCCCGCCGCGCGACCGTGCACGTCAGCGGTGCGAGCGACGTCGTCCGGGAGCGCGACCCCAGCGGGCAGGGTGCCCGCATCCCCAAGGAGGTCCACGCCCTCCTGCGCGACGCCCTCTCCCGCGGTCCCGTGCTGGTGCAGACCCCGCGGGCCGGCTACGCCCTGGCACTCGCCTGCGAGCGCTGTCGCACGCCGGCGCGGTGCGACACGTGCCAGGGACCGCTGGCGCTGGGGGCCGCCACCTCGCCGCCTGCATGTCGCTGGTGCGGCACCAACGCCCACGGCTGGTCCTGCTCGGAGTGCGGCGCGGCCGGCTTGCGAGCGCCGGTGCTGGGCGAGGCACGCACCGCCGAGGAGCTCGGTCGCGCGTTCCCGTCCACGCTCGTGCGCACCTC
>JBFJKO010000067.1:0-10646 GCA_041634935.1 Nocardioides sp. | reverse complement strand
GACGAGGAGGGCCGGCCGCTCCCCGGAGCGCTCGGTCGTGTGCGTGACCACCGGGATCCTGGGGATGCTCAGTGCCGAGGAGCTGGAGGGCGTCCTGGCGCACGAGCTTTCGCACGTCGCGCACCGCGACGTCCTGGTGATGACGGTGGCGAGCTCGGCCGGCATCGCCGCCGGCATGCTCACCCAGGGCGCGCAGTACGGGATGATGTTCGGCGGACTCGGTGGCCGCCGCGACAACAACAACAACGGGCTGCCGGTCTGGCTGCTCGTGCTGGCCGTCAGCCTGGTCGTCTACGCCGTGAGCTTCGTGCTCCTCCGACTGCTCTCGCGCTACCGCGAGATGTCGGCCGACCGGGCGGGCGCCTACCTGACCATGAAGCCCGCCGCCCTCGCCTCGGCGCTGCAGAAGATCACCGGCGAGATCAACACGATCCCCGAGCGCGACCTCCGCCAGGTCGGCGCCGCCAGCGCGCTGTGCATCGCCCCGTCGATCCGCGGGGTGTCGCTCAAGACCCTGACCTCCACGCACCCCTCCCTCGAGCAGCGCCTCCAGCAGCTGGCCGGGATCCAGGCCGAGCTGGGCCGGCCCACCCGATGAGCGGCGTCGGCTGATGGGGCTCCTGCGCAACCTGATGGGTCGGTCGCGGCCCGTGCAGGCCAACCTGGACTCGTTGTTCGCGGTGCCGAGCGCGGCGATCACCCTGCAGACCTCGATCGGGCTGGTGCCCACCGGCGACGGCGCGGTCTGCTACCGCGCTGCCTCCGGGTCCGGGTTCGCCCAGGCCCAGGCCGACGTGGTCGAGCTCCTCGAGAACGACGCCGAGGGCCCCGAGGTGCGAGTGAGCGAGGACGGGTTCGGCTACACCTGGCTCGAGGTCGACCACGAGCCCTACGACGCGGTTGCCGGCGACCTCGGGGGCCTGTGCACCGACCTCCACGCGGTCAACACCACGCTCGAGGCGGCCGGCTTCGGGCCGTCGCTGCTGTGCTCGCTGATCCCGTTCGTGGACGCCTCCGGCCGGTCGGTCGGTCTGGTCTACCTCTACAAGCAGGGCACGTTCTACCCGTTCGCGCCCGACCCCGGGGGTGACCGACGCCGCGACAACCTCCTGGAGATCCAGGTCCGCGACGCGCTCGCCGACGAGCTTCCGGTGGAGCAGGACCTCTCGCGCTGGCTCGCCCTGTGGGGCGCGCCCGGCGTGTAATCGGCGTGTGACCGGCGGGTGACCGTTTCGACTGCAGGCCGTCTGCTGCCTCGCTAGCATGAGCGCCACCAGAGCCCCGGCCTGACGGCGGTGGTGCGACCGACGCGGAGGAGGGACCGGATGGCGTCCGAGCGCGAGGCGACCAGCGCGCCCCCAGCAGGTCGGCCGACGGGCCCTGGTGCGCTCATCGGGCCACGCGGTACGCCTGCCCCTGCCACGGCCACGCTTCAGCTCACGGTCCGGGGCTACCCGCTCGCGGCGGGCAACGGGACCATCCTCGTGACCCCCGTGCCGACCGGTCCGCAGGGCGGGTCGGGCACTCCCGCGGGGCCCACGCCGTACTCCTGACCTACGTCCGCCCGCGTCGACGTCGAGAGAGAAGAGCCCCCTCATGACCGAGCAGCAGCCCAGCACCACCGCGTCCCCCGGCAGCCCCGGCGGGGTCAGCCGCCGCACGGTGGTCCGCGGTGCAGGGACCGTCGCGTGGACGGCGCCGCTGATCGTCGCGGCCACGGCCGCTCCCGCGAGCGCCGTGTCCGGCGGAGCGCCCGCGGTCGTGGTCGGCGAGGTCACGGGCGTACGGCGGAGGGCCTTCGGCGGGATCGTCGACTGCGCCGTCACCGTCACCAACAACGGCCCCGTCGACGCCACCGCCCTGAGCATGGTCGTCGAGTTCGAGGTCATCGTGCCCGGGACCTCGGTCGCCTACGGTGCCGACGCCTCGCCGCCCTGGACCAACAGCCCGCCCACGACCACGCCCCTCGGCTTCCGGGTCACCTTCACCCGGGCCGGCGGGCTGGCGGCTTCGGCGTCCGACACGCTCCGGTTCACCATCAACTCCGCCTCCGGCACGGGCAACATCGTGGTCTCGGCCCCCACCACGACCCCGACCGGGGCCAACACGGGCTCGACCGGGGTGTGGGGCGACGAGGGCGTGGTCGACATGGACATCACGTCGATCAGCTCCCCGCTGGACAACGGCAACATCTTCGTCACCTTCAAGAACGTCGGGCGCGTGGCGGCGCCGACGCAGACGGTCGCGGTGACGATCACGCCCACGACGGGGACCGTCTCCTACAGCAACCCCGACGACGACAACCCCGAGTTCTACTCCGTCTCTCCGTCGAGCGTCGGGGAGACGTCCGACCCGATGACCCTGGAGTTCACCAGCCCGCTCCTGCTCGAGCCCGGGGCCTCGAAGGCGTTCTCGTTCTTCATCGGGCAGACCGGGAGCGGCACCATCTCCGCGACCGTGACCTCGCCGACCTCCGCCAACAACAACACCGGTTCCGGCTCCTACCTGTGAGCCACCCCGACCCAGCCGACCCCTCGACGGGTAGGAATGGAGCATGACGAAGTCCCCGTCGGCGGGCCTGGTGCAGGACCGCCTGCGTGCCGCCGAGATCGAACGCATGGACGTGGTGCACCACGCCCCGCGCAACGAGCTCCTCGCCATCGTCGAGCTCGCGGCGCTGGTGTGCGGCACGTCGATGGCGACCATCAACCTGATCGACGACGTCGCCCAGCACCAGATCGCGACCTTCGGGTTCGCGGCCTCGGTGTGCAGCCGTGAGGACTCGATGTGTGCGCACGTGCTCGACGAGGAGACCCCCATCGTGGTCGCGGACGCCTCGCTCGACCCGCGGTTCATGGACAACCCGTTCGTCACCGGCGAGATCGGGCACGTGCGGTTCTACGCCTCCCACAAGCTCGTCACGCTCTCGGGCATCACGATCGGCACCCTGTGCGTCTTCGACGAGAGCCCACGTGAGCTCGACGGACCCCAGGTCGGCGCGCTGGCCACGCTCGCCGAACGGATCGTCGACGTCCTCGAGCTCGGGTGGCGCAGCCGTCAGCTCGCCGCGTCCAACGAGCGGCTCTCGAGCTTCGCCGGGCGCGTGAGTCACGACCTGAAGACCCCGCTGGCGACGTTGTCGATGTCGCTGGGGCTGCTGCGCGAGCAGCTGTCCGCGGGTATCGACGCCGAGGGGGCCTACCGACTGCTCGAACGTGCGATCGACGGCTCCCACCGGATGGCGGCGATGATCGACGACGTGCTGTCCTACGCCTCCCTGGGCGGAGGGCTCTCGGTGGCCCCGGTGATCCTCGACGACGTCCTCGACGAGGTCCTGGCCGAGCTCGAGGTCCCGTTGGCGGACGCCGTGGTCACCCGGTCGCAGCTGCCCGTGGTGTCGGGCGACCGCACCCAGCTGCACTCACTGCTGCAGAACCTGCTCGACAACGCCTCGAAGTACCGCGACCCGCAGCGACAGCTGACCCTGGACGTGTCGGCCGTCGAGCACGACGGACGGTGGCGGGTCCTGGTCGCCGACAACGGCCGCGGGGTGCCGGAGGGGGAGCGCGAGCGGGTCTTCGAACCGCGCGTGCGTCTCTACGCCGACGGGTCGGGCTCGGGCATCGGTCTCGACACCTGCCGCCGCGTCGTCCAGGCGCACGGCGGCACCATCGAGCTGCTCGAGACCCCTGGGGGCGGCGTCACGATCGCCTTCGAGCTTCCCGACTGAGCCCCCGACCAAGCCCCCGACTGAGCCCTCGGAGAGTCCAGGAAGGTCCGGGAAGCCGGGGGCGGGGTCAGTCGCGGTGCGACTTGCCGGGCAGGTCCAGCATCCGTTGGAGGGCGACCAGGGCGTCACGCTCGGTGCCGGGGTCGACCTCGATGCGGTTGACGACCGTCCCGGCGACCAGCGACTCCAGCGCCCACACGAAGTGGGGGAGGTCGATGCGGTTCATCGTCGAGCAGTAGCAGACGTTCTTGTCGAGGAAGACGATCCGCTTGTCGGGGTGCTCGTTGGCCAGGCGCTGCACGAGGTTGAGCTCGGTGCCGATCGCCCAGGCCGAACCGCTCGGGGCCGCCTCGATGGTCTTGATGATGAACTCCGTCGACCCCACCAGGTCGGCCTTGAGCACGACCTCGTGCTGGCACTCGGGGTGCACCAGGATCTGGACGTCGGGGATCGTGGCGCGCAGCTCGTCGACGACGGCGGGCGAGAAGCGACCGTGGACCGAGCAGTGGCCCTTCCACAGGATCATCTTGGCGCCGCGCAGCTCCTCGACGGTGAGGCCACCGCCGGGCAGGTGGGGGTTCCACACGACGCACTCCTCGAGCGCGATGCCCATCTGGAGGACGGCGGTGTTGCGACCGAGGTGCTGGTCGGGGAAGAAGAGCACCTTCGCGCCGGCGTCCAGGCCGCCCTTCTGGTCGAAGGCCCACTCGAGCGCGACGTCGGCGTTGGACGACGTGCACACGACGCCGCCATTGCGGCCGCAGAACGCCTTGATGTCGGCGCTGGAGTTCATGTAGGTGACCGGTACGACGCTGTCCTGCACGCCCGCCTCTGCGAGCGCCTCCCAGGCCGCCTCGACCTGGGGGAGGCGTGCCATGTCGGCCATCGAGCACCCGGCGGCCAGGTCGGGCAGGATCACCTGTTGCTCGGGGCCGGTGAGGATGTCGGCGGACTCGGCCATGAAGTGGACCCCGCAGAAGACCACGAACTCCGCCTCGGGGCGCGCGGCGGCCTCGCGGGCCAGCTTGAACGAGTCGCCGGTGACGTCGGCGAACTGGATGACCTCGTCGCGCTGGTAGTGGTGGCCCAGCACGAACAGCCGCTCGCCGAGGGCCTCCTTGGCGGCCAGCGCCCGCGCCACCAGCTCGGGGTCGGAGGCCGCCGGCAGGTCGCCGGGACACTCGACGCCGCGCTCCGACGCGCGGTCGACGCCTCGTCCGAGGGGCAGGAGCGGAAGGTCCACGGTGGTCATGACTCCATCCTAGGCGCCGCCCGGACGTCAGAGCAGGGCGCCGTTGTGCAGGTAGGGATCGGGGGGCGCCATCTGGCGCAGGGCCAGGTAGCCGGCGGTGTGCAGGTCGAGCCGGGCGGCGAGCCCGACGTCGAGGGCCCACTCGTTGGCGGCGGTGACGTGCGGGACCGTCGCCTCCGCCGGGCCGTCGGCCAGCACGGTCCACAGCAGGCGGGAGGCGGTGAGCCGGTTGTCTGCGGCCAGGAGGGCGGGAGCGCCGTCGTCGTCGACGTAGGCGTAGCCCGAGCCGGTGGTGGAGTCGGAGACGAGCAGGCGCCACCGGCTCAGCATGAAGGGGTGGTCGACGCCGTGTGCCGCGCCGCGGGCACGTCGGTCGAGGGAGTCCATGAGGTCGAAGTCGGACGCGGACCCCTCACGGACCTTCTCCACGACGGGGAGCGCCGAGCGGTCGACCGTGCCGCGCAGGAACATCTGTGGGTGCAACGAGAAGCCGGCCTGCCGGTAGCGGCGCACGGCCCGCGCGTCGGAGGACGACGAGATCATCCCGCGCAGGCAGCCCCGGCCGTGGTGCAGCGCCGCCTCCAGGAGCGGCGCACCGATGCCGCCGCCCTGGAGTCCCGGCCGGACGGCGTACGTCGCGAGCACCCAGAGCTTCTCGCGCACCGCCGACGTCGCGAAACCGGCCATTTCTCCATTGACCTCGGCGACCCAGCAGCCGCCGGGGTCGGTGCTCAGGAAGTGGGCGGTGCGCTCGCTCCAGGTGGCGGCGCGTGAGGCGCTGCGGGGCTCCGGGGCCGGCCACGACCCCGGGAGCGTGCGTCGGTCGAGATCGAGGAAGGCCTCGGCGCTGAGCCGTTCGGCCGCCGGCACGTCAGCAGCAACCATGGGTCGGATCCGCACGTCGCTCACGCCGCCACCCTAGGGACCGGTCAGGATGGGGGCATGCGAGTTCTCGTGGCACCCGACAAGTTCGCCGGCACGCTCACGGCGGTGGAGGCCGCCGAGGCGATCGCCACCGGCTGGCGCCGTCACGCCCCCAACGACGAGCTGGACCTCGCGCCGATGGCTGACGGCGGGCCCGGGTTCGTCGACGTCCTGCACGCCGCTCTGGGTGGTGAGCTGCTGATGCTCACCGTCGAGGCGATGCACGGCGAGCCGGTGCCGGCCACGATCCTGCGCGTCGGCGACACCGCCTACATCGAGAGCGCCCAGGCCTGCGGGCTGCCCCTGCTGCTGGATGCCGGTGGCGGGGCGGAGTTCGCCACGAGCGAGGGCGTGGGCGACCTGATCCAGGCGGCCGTCGACGGCGGTGCCACGAAGGTCGTCGTGGGCCTGGGGGGATCGGGCACCAACGACGGGGGAGCGGGGGTGCTGGCCGCGCTCGGTGCCACCTCCGACGGTCAGCTCGACGCCGGTCCGATCTGCTTCGGCCACCTGACGACCGTCGACCTCGCTCCGGCGAGGAAGCGGTTGGAGGGGATCGAGCTCGTGATGGCCTCCGACGTCGACAACCCCCTCACCGGTCTCTTCGGGGCCACCAAGACCTACGGGCCGCAGAAGGGCATCTACGACGACAAGATCGTCCAGGTCGACGCCTGGCTCGAGCAGCTCGCCGTGGCCACCGACCGACGGAAGTCCCTCGAGAAGGGTGCCGGGGCGGCAGGCGGCATCGGGTTCGCGCTGCTGTGCCTCGGGGCCCGACGTGAGCCCGGCATCGAGCTCGTGGCACGCACCGTGCGGCTGGCCGAGCGTGCCCGGGCCGCGGACCTGGTGATCACCGGCGAGGGCGCGTTCGACTTCTCCAGCCGCTCGGGGAAGGTGCCCTACGGCGTCGCTGCGATCGCCGAGGAGGCCCTCCGGCCGTGCGTCGCGCTCGCCGGACAGGTCCTGGTCGGCTCGCGCGAGATGCGCGCCCTCGGCGTGGAGTCGGCGTACTCGCTGGTCGACCTGGTGGGGGAGGAGCGCGCCTTCGGCGAGCCCGCGGGGTCCTTGGCGGCGCTCGCGGAGCGGGTCGCGCGCACCTGGTCGCGCGGGGACCTGGAATAACCCGCCGTGTGAGACGATTGATCCTGTAGCACGAGCAGCATCCTTCAATTCTTGCCTTCAATCCATGGGAGTCACCGACATGACCGAGCAGGTCGACACCACCACGGAGCGCCGTACCGACCAGATCAACCTGAGTGCGGTGGCGGCAGCCAAGGTGCAGAGCCTCCTCGAGCAGGAGGGTCGCGACGACCTCCAGCTGCGCATCTCCGTCCAGCCGGGCGGCTGCAGCGGGCTTCGCTACCAGCTGTTCTTCGACGAGCGCACCCTCGACGGCGACGTCGTCACCGACTTCGACGGCGTGTCCGTCGTCGTCGACCGGATGAGCGTCCCCTACCTCAACGGTGCCGAGATCGACTTCGTCGACAGCATCGAGAAGCAGGGCTTCACCATCGACAACCCCAACGCCACGGGCTCGTGCGCGTGTGGAGACTCGTTCCACTGAGCGACCCACGGCCGTCACCTTCGGGTACACGAGAACCCCCGCCGATCACGGCGGGGGTTCTCGCGTCTTCAGGAGGTCTCGGGAGGCCCCGGGATGTTTCCGTACCTCAGTCCAGGTGGAAGTGGACGGCGGCGGCCAGGCGGGTCGCGGCCTCGTCGATCGTGATCAGCGGCTTGGCCCGCTCGGCCGGCTGCTCGTCGAAGTGGAGGCTCGGGGCGGGCCGGGTGGCACGCCGGGCCGCCTGCTCGAGGCGGAGGTGGACGTCGGTGGCGCGGCCGTCGGCGAGCATCTCGGCGGGGGACGCGAGGTCGTCGTAGGAGGAGGTCATTCCTCGACGCTAGGGGCTACCGATGGGTACTCCCAGCGCTACCGCTGGGTAGTGTCCGGCCCATGTCTCTTCTGATCGCCGGATCGATCGCCACCGACCACCTGATGTCCTTCGGCGGCAAGTTCGCCGACTCCCTGGTCGTCGAGCAGCTCGACAAGCTCTCCTTGTCGTTCCTCGTCGACGACCTCGAGATCCGCCGCGGCGGCGTCGCGCCCAACATGACCTTCGGCCTCGGCTGCCTGGGGATCGGCTCGGTCCTGGTCGGGGCGGCCGGCGAGGACTTCGCCGACTACCGCTCGTGGCTCGAGCGGCACGGCGTCGACTGCAGCTCGGTGCACATCTCCGAGACCCGGCACACCGCGCGCTTCGTCTGCACCACCGACCCGACCGGCGCCCAGATCGCCTCCTTCTACCCCGGCGCGATGAGCGAGGCCCGCCAGATCGAGCTGGCGCCGATCGTGGCGCGCGTCGGCGAGCCCGACTTCGTGCTCATCGGGGCCGACGACCCCGACGGCATGCTCCGTCACACGCAGGAGTGCCGTCAGCGTGGCTACCCGTTCATCGCCGACCCGAGCCAGCAGCTCGCGTTCAGCGGCGGCGAGCTGATCCGTGACCTCATCGAGGGTGCGGCGTACCTGTTCTCCAACGAGTACGAGTCGCACATGATCGGGCAGAAGACCGGCTGGTCGGCCGACGACATCCTCGACCGCGTCGGCGTCCAGGTCACCACGCTCGGCAAGGACGGCGTGCGCGTCACCGCCAAGGGCCAGGAGCCGCTCGTCGTCCAGGCGGCCTCCGGCGTCACCGCGCTCGAGCCGACCGGGGTCGGCGACGCGTTCCGCGCCGGGTTCCTCGGTGCCCTGACGTGGGGCCTGGGCCACGAGCGGGCCTGCCAGGTCGGGTGCGTCCTGGCCGCCTACGTGGTCGAGACCGTCGGCACGCAGGAGTACTCCTTCACCCACGCGGAGTTCCTCGCGCGCGTCGAGGAGTCCTACGGCTCCGAGGCCGCCGCCGAGATCGGCGTCCACCTCGTCTGACCAGTCGGCCGGTGCTCAGCTGAGCCGGCGTACGACGTAGCGCGCGACGCCGTCGGGCGCCGGCTCCTCGCCGACGTACTCCTGGCCCCGCATGCGGCACCAGGCGGGCACGTCGTAGCGGGCGGCCGGGTCCTCGGCGGTGACGGCGATCAGCTCGCCGACCTCCACCTCGCCCACCCGGCGTCCCAGCTCGATGATCGGGCGGGGGCAGAGCATGCCGCGGCAGTCGAGCTCGAGGGTCATCGGCGCAGCCCCTCCACCACGCGCGGGAGCACGGCGCAGAACCGCTCGACCTCGGCGGCCGAGGTGTCACGGGTGAGCGACACCCGCACGTTGCCGTGCGTGAGCGCGCCCATCGCGGCCAGCACGTGGCTCGGCTCGAGCGTCGAGGCGGTGCAGGCCGAGCCGCTCGCCACACCGAGTCCCTCGCGGTCGAGCGCGGTGACGAGCGCCTCGCCGTTGACGTAGAGGCACGAGAAGGTCACCAGGTGGGGGAGTCGCGCGTCGGGGTGGCCGACGACCTCGGTGTCGGGCAGGGCAGCCGCGGCCTCACGGATCCGCGCGACCAGCGCGTGCTGCCTCGCGTTGACCTCCGCGCGCTCGGCGACGACCGCCTGCAGCGCGGCCGCGGCGGCGAGCGCGGCCGGCACGTTCTCGAAGCCGGCCGAGCGGTGGTCGACCCGGTCGTCCTCGGGAAACGGGTTCTCCCAGCGCACGCCGCGGCGCACGAGCAGGACGCCGACCCCGGCGGGGCCGCCCCACTTGTGTGCCGAGCCGGCCAGCGCCGACCACCCGGTCGGCAGGGGGAGGCGTCCCATCGAGGCGCAGGCGTCGACGAAGAGCGGCACGCCGTCGGGCAGCTGCAGCGCCTCGACCGGCTGGAGCGTGCCGACCTCGTGGTTGGCGCTCTGCAGCGCACACACCGCCACGCCCTCCGCCCCAGCGGCTCGGGCCAGCTCGTCGTCCACGCTCGCGTCCGCCTGGACGCCCACGACGTGCGGGGTGCCGCCCCACGCGGCGGCATGGCGCACCGCGGAGTGCTCCACGGCGGGGTGCACGATGACGTCGCCGTGCCGCCGGCGGGCCCGGACGAGCCCGAGGAGGCCGCGGTGGACGGCCTCGGTCCCGGTGGCGGTGAAGGTCACCTCGTCGGGACGCACGTCGAGGCAGTCGGCCACCACCGCTCGGGCGTTGTCGAGGAGCAGCCGCGCGTCGCGGGCGGGCTTGTGGAGGCGGCGCGGATCAGCGAAACCACGCTCGAGCGCGGCCAGCAGGGTCTCGTGCGCCGCCGGGTGGAGGGGTTCGGACGACGCCGCGTCGAGGTAGGCCCGCAGTTCGCTCACGGAGCAAACCTAGTCGTCCCACAGGACGTCGACCCTGGTCACCGAAGTGAGGGACGATTCGGATAGTCTCTTCTACGTCCCTTGACCGTCCCCAGAGGAAGGCTCAGACCTTGAGTCTGCATCTACCCGAGCGCTCGTCCGCCACGGTGCGGCGTGCGCGCCGGATGTCCCTGTTGGGCCTGATGGGCCTTGCCCTCGTCGGGCTGAGCGCGTGTGGCAGCGACTCCGAGCTCGAGCGGCTCGCCATGCCCAAGCCCGTCACGGTCGAGGGTGAGAGCACCCTCGAGCTCTGGCAGGGCGCCTGGATCGCCGCCCTGGTGACCGGTGTCATCGTCTGGGGCCTGATCTTCTACGCGATCATCAAGTTCCGCCGTCGTAGCGCCGACGAGGTACCGATCCAGACGCGCTACAACCTGCCGCTGGAGATCTTCTACACGATCTTCCCGATCATCATGGTGATCGTGTTCT
>JBFJKO010000066.1:0-10772 GCA_041634935.1 Nocardioides sp. | reverse complement strand
TCGAAGAGGCCGGGGACCGGGCCGGAGATGTCGGAGGCGTTGGCGATCGTGATCTGGGAGTCGGTGATGCCGGTGGTGTTCTGCAGTCCGTCGCAGCTGGCCGCGCTCGTGCCGCTCGGGGTGCCGGCGGGTGGAGCCCCCGGCGCGGCGGTGGGGTCGGTGCCCTTCGGAGCGCTTCCTCCCGGGCTGCTCGCGCCGCCGTCCGTGGTGACCGTGCCGGTCGTGCCCGGGTCGGAGCTGCCGGGGTCGGCGCCCGTACCGCCGTCGAGCAGGTCGCCAGAGGTGTCCCCCGAGGCGTCCGGGACGCCGAGGGAGTCGTCGCCCCCGGGACCGAGTGCACTGCCGTCGACCGCGACGGCCGTGCCGCGACCGGCGACGTCCTCGGGTGCGAGGTTGGTGCCGCACGCGGTGACGACGAGGCACGCGACGAGCGCGGGCGCGGCGAGGCGGACGTGGCTGACCCGGCGGGAAGTGAGTCGGCGCAGCACGGGGGCCTCCAGAGGGTGTTGTCAACGCTGTTGACGTCCGGACTGTACGAAGCGTCCCGGAAGTGTGTCAACGGTCACGCTCGGCGCCGCCGACGGTGACGGGGCGGCGCTAGAGTCCGAGCGTGACCTCCTCCACGGCTCCCGCCCAACCGGGCTCGGGTGCACTCACGCGGGAGTCGATCGGGCGCTCCGCGCGCCGGCTCTTCGCCCGGCGCGGCTACGCCGGCGCCTCGGTGCGCGCGATCGCGTCCGAGGCTGGGGTTGACCCCGCCCTGGTCATCCGCCACTTCGGATCGAAGGAGCGGCTGTTCCTCGAGACCGTGGCGATCGAGGGTCGCTTCGACGACGTGATCAGTGGGCCCCTCGACACGCTGGGAGGCCGGCTGGTCGAGTCGTTGCTCACCGAGGCTCCGGAGATCACCTTCAGCACGTGGCGGGCGATGCTTCGCGCCACCGACAGCGACCTGGTGCGCTCGCGGCTCATCGCGGCGATGGAGGAGATGTTCATCAGGCCGCTGTCGCCGCGGCTCTCCGGACCGGACCCCGAGCTGCGAGCACGTCTGGTGGCGGCCGCGGTCTCCGGGCTGCTCGACGCGGTCGCCATCCTGTCCGACGACCTGATCGTGCAGGCCACGGTCGAGCAGCTGGTGCGCCTGTACGGTCCCTCGATCCAGGTGCTCGTCGACGGCTGAGCCGTCAGTGCCGGGTCGGGGCAACCCGATTGATGGATTCACTGGACGAAGTGAAGTAGAACACGTTCTAATACCAGGCATGCGCAACGGTCTCGTCCTGTTCACCTCCGACCGGGGGATCACCCCGGCCGCGCTCGCCGTGGCCGGTGAGGAGCGGGGCTTCGACACGATCTACGTGCCCGAGCACACCCACATCCCGGTCCGGCGCGACGCCGCCCACCCGACCGGCGGCGAGTCGTTGCCCGACGACCGCTACACCCGCACCCTCGACCCGTGGATCTCCCTGGCGACCGCGGCCTCGGTGACCTCGCGCATCCGCCTCTCCACCGCAGTGGCGCTGCCGGTCGAGTCGGACCCGATCACCCTGGCGAAGCAGATCGCCACCCTCGACCACCTGTCGGGCGGTCGCGTGACCATCGGGGCCGGCTTCGGCTGGAACACCGACGAGCTCGAGGACCACCACGTGCCGCCGGCGAAGCGCCGTACCGTGCTCAAGGAGTACGTCGAGGCGATGCGCTCGCTGTGGACCGACGAGGAGGCGTCGTACGACGGGGAGTTCGTCTCGTTCGGACCCTCCTGGGCCTACCCCAAGCCGGCGCAGGCGCACGTGCCGCTGGTGGTGGGCGCCGGGGCCGGACCGAAGACCTTCGCGTGGATCGCCGCGCACGCCGACGGCTGGATGACCACCCCGATCGAGCAGGACATCAGTGCCAAGTGCGCCCTGCTGCGCACCGCCTGGGCCGACGCCGGCCGCGAGGGCGAGCCGCAGATCCACGTGCTGATCGCCTCCAAGCCCTCGCCCGACGACCTGGCCGGCTGGGCCGAGGCGGGCGCGACCGACCTGATCTGGGGCGTCCCGGACGCCCCCGAGGACGACGTCCTCGCCTATCTGGACCGACTGGCGACGAAGCTCGGGCTCCGCTCCGACGCGGGCCTCGCCACTACAGCAGGGAGTGTGGCCTGATGGCCGAGACCGTGCAGCAGCTCTTGCGCGAGCGTGCCGACGACGACAGCACCGGACTGATCTACGAGGGGCGCAGCTGGACCTGGCGCGAGCACCTCGCGGAGAGCGCGCAGGTCGCCTCGGCGCTGCTGGGTCTCGCCGACCGCGAGCGTCCGATGCACATCGGCTGCCTCCTGGGCAACAACCCCGACATGCTCCGGATGATGGCCGGCGCCGCCCTGGGCGGCTACGTGCTGTGCGGCATCAACACCACCCGTCGCGGCGAGGGGCTCGTCGCCGACGTCCGTCGCTCGGAGTGCCAGGTGCTGGTGACCGACGCCGAGCACGCCCCGCTGCTCGAGGGCCTCGACCTCGGCGACGTGCGGGTGCTCGACACCTCCACGCAGGAGTGGGCCGACCTCGTCGCCGGTGCGGGCGAGCTGACGCCGCACCGCGAGGTCGAGGCGATGGACACCTTCATGATGATCTTCACCTCCGGCACCAGCGGTGACCCGAAGGCCGTGCAGGTGGCGCACCTGATGGTGCTCTTCTCGGGCCTCAACCTGGTCAGCCGCTTCGAGGTGACCGACGCCGATGTCTGCTACATCTCGATGCCGCTCTTCCACTCCAACGCCGTCGTCGCCGGCTGGGCGGTCGCGATCGGCAGCGGCGCCGCGATGGTGCCGGCGAAGTTCTCCGCGAGCCGCTTCCTCGACGACGTCCGCACGCACGGCGTCACCTACATGAACTACGTCGGCAAGCCGCTGGCCTACGTGCTCGCCACGCCCGAGAAGGACGACGACGCCGACAACCCGCTGCGCGTCGCCTTCGGCAACGAGGCCGGCGACCGCAACATCGACGAGTTCGCCCGCCGCTTCGGCTGCTCGGTGGTCGACGGCTTCGGCTCGACCGAGCTGGCGATCATCATCACCCGCGAGGACGGCACGCCGCCGGGCTCGATCGGCAAAGGCCTGGACGGCGTCGCGATCTACAACTCCGAGACGATCACCGAGTGCGCCCCGGCCGTCTTCGACGAGCACGGCGCGCTCACCAACGCCGACGAGGCGGTCGGCGAGCTCGTCAACACCCAGGGCGCCGGCTACTTCCAGGGCTACTACAACGACGATCAGGCCAACGAGGACCGCATGCGGCACGGCATGTACTGGTCGGGCGACCTGGCCTACCGCGACGCCGACGGCTGGATCTACCTCGCCGGCCGGACGGCGGACTGGATGCGCGTGGACGGCGAGAACCTCGCCGCGGCCCCCATCGAGCGGATCCTCGCCCGGCTGCCCGCCCTCAACCAGGTCGCGGTCTACGCCGTGCCCGACGCCGAGGTCGGCGACCAGGTGATGGCTGCGGTGGTGCTCAAGGACGACGCGAGCCTGACGCCGTCCGAGCTCGAGGAGTTCCTCGCCGAGCAGCCCGACCTGTCTCCGAAGGCGTGGCCGCGCTTCGTGCGCTTCGCGTCGTCGCTGCCCAGCACGGCCACCAACAAGGTGCTCAAGCGCGAGCTCGCCGCCGAGGGGGTCACGCCCGGTGAGGGCCTGCTCTGGACCCGCGAGGCGCGGGGCACGTCGTACGACGGGGCGAAGGTCGACGCCGCCGAGCTCGGGAGCGGGAGCCTGGTGTCGTCGTGACCGATCCGGGCGACCGAGCACGCACGATCCTGCGCCGGGTGGGACCCGTCGTGCTGGTGCTCGTGGTCGTGCTCGCGTCGCTCGGTCTCTACGACGCCCTCACCGGCGACGACGAGGACTCGCCCAACGCCGGCGGTCCCGGGGTCTACGGCACGGTGCAGGCCGACGAGTCGTGGTTGGGCTACCTGCCGGCCGACCGGGCGATCCCCGGCCTGGTCGTCACCGGTCTGACCACGACGTCCGACGAGGGTCCGGTGGCGCGTCGCGTCGACGTCCGCGTGCCCGGGGCGCCCGACGGCGCGGTGTCGCTCTGCTTCGTGGGCTTCGACGGCGACCTCGCGATCGCCTGCCCCGACGCCCGCCCGCTCGGCAAGGTCGAGCGTGCGGTCGGCCTGCCCTACGTCGGGCTGATCGGTCCGATCGGGGCCCTCGACTGGCTGGCCGTCTACTCCTCGCCGACGCCCGAGCTGGCCGACCTGGACTACCTGCGGCGCTAGCCCGGCCGCTCGGCTCGCGGGCAGAGACTCTTGCGCGGCGAGCGAGCGCGCTCTAATCTGGACACGTGTCCAGTCAGGTGTTCAAGACTTCGCGCCAGGGGCTGCGCTCGCGCCAGACCGAGACGCTGTCCAAGTTGCTCGTCGCCGGCGAGGAGGAGCTCCGCGCCGTGGGGCACGAGGCGCTCACCGTGCGGACCGTCGCGGCACGTGCCGGCGTCTCGCCCGCGACGGCGTACACCTACCTGGCCTCCAAGAACCACCTCTTCGCCGAGCTCTTCCTCGGCTACCTCGCCCAGGACGCCGACCACGTCGCCGCCGGCGACGACGCCGTCGACCGGGTCCGCAGCGTCACCCGGCAGATGGCGGAGCGGCTCGCGGCGGCCCCCGAGCTCGCGGCCGCCGTCACCCCGGCCCTGCTCAGCTCGGACCCCGACGTCGAGCGGCTGCGGCTGCGGATCGGGGCGGAGTTCGTGCGTCGCTTCACCGCCGCGGTCGGCGACGACGCCGGCGAGCGCACCGACGGGCTCGTCGAGGCGTTGACCCTGGCCTTCTCGGGCGCGCTCCTCCAGGCCGGGATGGGCCTGCTGACCTACCCCGAGATGGGCGAGCGGCTCGACCACGTCGTCGCCACGATCGTGCGGGGCAACGTGTGAGCAGCGCGGCGCAGGTCGAGCGGGGCCCGATCGTCTTCGACCCCTTCGACTACGGCTTCCAGGAGGACCCCTACCCGGTCTACGCACGCTGCCGCGCGGAGGAGCCGCTGCACCACAACCCCACCCACGACTTCTGGGTGCTCACCCGGCACGCCGACGTGCAGCAGGCGTTCCGCAGCGAGGGCGTCTACTCCAACGCGATGGGCGTCTCCCTCGAGCCGAGCGCCTGGGGCCCGCACGCGCACAAGGTGATGTCGTTCCTCGGCATGGACGGCGACCGGCAGAAGCGGTTGCGGTCGCTGGTCTCCAAGGGCTTCACGCCGCGCCGCGTCACCGAGCTCACGCCGCAGGTCGAGCGGCTCACCGACCACTACCTCTCGCGCTGCCTCGAGCTCGCCGAGAGCGGCCAGGGCTTCGACTGGATCACCGACTTCGCGGGCAAGCTCCCGATGGACGTCATCTCCGAGATGATGGGTGTGCCCGAGGCCGACCGTGACGAGGTGCGGCGCCTGGCCGACCTCGTCGTCCACCGCGAGGACGGCGTGCACGACGTCCCCGAGGCCGGCGTCAGCGCCTCGCTCGACCTCGTCGTCTACTACGCCGACATGGTCGAGCAGCGGCGGCGCCGTCCGACCGACGACCTGACCTCCGCGCTGCTCGCGGCCGAGATCGACGGCGACCGGCTCGACGACGACGAGATCATCGCCTTCCTCTTCCTGATGGTCGTGGCCGGAAACGAGACCACCACCAAGCTGCTCGGTCACGCGCTGTTCCACCTGACCCGGCACGATCGCCAGTACGCCGACGTCTTCGGGTCCGGCGGGGACCTCGACCTGGTCGGTCCGTGGATCGAGGAGACCCTGCGCTTCGACACCTCCAGCCAGCTGCTGGCGCGTCACCTGCTCGCCGACGTCGAGGTGGAGGGCGTCGTGGCCCCGGCCGGCTCCCGGATCGCGCTCTGCATCGGGTCGGCCAACCGCGACGAGCGGGTCTTCTCGCGCGCCGAGGTCTTCGACCTGCACCGGCCCAAGGAGGAGCTCGCCCAGCTGGTGAGCTTCGGTGGCGGTCGGCACTTCTGCCTCGGTGCCAACCTGGCCCGACTCGAGGCGCAGGTCGCACTGCGCGAGCTGGTCACGCGCGTCGAGCGGGTCGACGTCGCCCACGACGACTGCCGTCGGGTGCACTCGGTGAGCGTGCGGGGCTTCGCCTCCGTGCCCGTGACCTCGGTGGGCCTGCGCTGATGGCCGCGAGGTACGAACGGCCCGAGCGCCGTCCTGCCGTGATCACCGGCGCCTCGTCGGGCATCGGCGCCGCGACGGCGCTGACCTTCGCGGCCGCCGGCTACCCGGTCGCCCTCGGGGCGCGTCGCGTCGACCGGCTCGACGAGCTCGCCGCGCAGATCCGGGAGAGCGGGGGAGAGGTCGCCGTGGCCGCCCTCGACGTCACCGACCCTGACTCCGTGAAGCAGTTCGGCGCCGAGGTGGTCGCCGCGCTCGGTGACATCGAGACGGTCGTGTCCAACGCCGGCTCGGTGTCGCCCGGGGTCATCGCCGAGGTCGACTCCGAGCGGTTCTCCCGCGAGCTCGACCTCAACATCACCGGCGCGCACCGGCTCGTGCGGGCGTTCGTGCCGGGCATGATCGAGCGCCGCCGCGGTGACGTCGTCTTCGTGTCGTCGGACGTCGCCGTGCGCGCCCGCCCCTTCATGTCGTCGTACACCGCCGGCAAGTGGGGCCTGGAGGGGATGGCGCACGCCCTGCAGATGGAGCTCGAGGGGTCCGGGGTGCGGGCCTCGATCGTGCGACCCGGACCGACGTGGAGCGAGATGGGTTCCGACTGGGACCCCGACGAGGCCGCTCAGGTGCTCAACGCGTGGGTGAGGTTCGGCCTGGCCCGCCACCCGCACTTCATGAAGCCGCAGGCGATCGCCGACGCGATCGCCACCGTCGTCGCCCCTCCGCCCGGCGTCCACCTCAACCTCATCGAGGTCTCACCCGAAGCGCCCGTGGAGGACCAGTGACGGACTCGTCGAGCTCGACCTCGGAGCGCGCCCTCGGCGTGGCCGACATCCCGGAGGTGTCGGTCGCCGTGCCGGACGCCGACGGCCACGGCCACCTCGCCGAGCTGCGCACCGACCCGGTCGCCCTGCTCGAGCGGGTGCACGCCGAGTGCGGCCCCATCGGACGGTTCCGCCTCGCCGACAAGGAGGTGATCATGGTGACCGGCGCGGAGGCCAACGAGCAGTTCTTCAAGGCCCCCGAGTCGACGCTCGACCAGGCCGCGGCCTACCCGTTCATGACGCCGATCTTCGGTCACGGCGTCGTCTTCGACGCCTCGCCCGAGGAGCGCCAGCAGGCCCTGAAGAACCAGGCGCTGCGCGGCGACCAGATGCGCGGTCACGCGACCACGATCGAGAACGAGATCAACCGGATGGTCAGCGACTGGGGTGACGAGGGCGAGGTCGACCTGCTCGACTTCTTCGCCGAGCTGACGATCTACAACACCGCCGCCTGCCTGGTGGGGCCGTCGTTCCGCGAGGAGATCGACGCCCGCTTCGCCGAGGCCTACCACGGACTCGAGCGCGGCACGGACGCCCTGGCCTACGTCGACCCCTACCTGGAGGGCGTGGAGTCGTTCGAGATCCGCGACCGCTCGCGCGCAACCCTGGTCGCGCTCGTGCAGGACATCATCGACCGGCGTCGCGAGCGCGGCACCGTGCCGCGCGAGGAGCGCGACCTGCTCGACGTCCTCATCTCCCTCGACATGAGCGCCGACTACATCACCGGCGTCTTCATCTCGATGCTCTTCGCCGGTCACCACACGTCGTCCGGCACGTCGGCGTGGACGCTGATCGAGCTGATGCGCCACCCCGACGTCATGGCCGAGGTGGTGGACGAGCTCGACGAGCTGTACGCCGACGGCTCGGAGATCTCGTTCCAGGCACTGCGCTCGATCCCGCACCTGGAGTCGGTGATCAAGGAGACCCTGCGGCTGCACCCGCCGCTCATCATCCTGATGCGCCAGGTCGTCGAGGAGATCGAGCTCGCCGGTCACCTGATCCCGCCCGGTGCGATCGTGGCGTCCTCCCCGCGGGTCTCCAACCGACTGGCCTCCGACTTCCCGGACCCGGAGCGCTTCGACCCCGCGCGCTACCGCGACCAGCGGCAGGAGGACCTCCAGAACCGCTGGACGTGGATCCCCTTCGGGGCCGGAAAGCACCGGTGCGTCGGCAACGCCTTCGCGATGATGCAGATCAAGGCGATCTTCTCGGTGCTGCTGCGCGACTTCGAGTTCGAGCTCGTCCAGCCCGGCGAGACCTACCGCGACGACTACTCGAAGATGGTCATCCAGCTGCAGCGCCCGTGCCGGGCGCGCTACCGCCGGCGGTCGGACCGGTGAGGCCACCGTCGGGTGCGGGCGTCTCGATACGCCGGTCCTCGCTGCGCTCGTTCCGGCTACTCGACGACCAGGGTGCTGCTCGACGACCACGGCGGGCCTCATGAAGGTCGTCGCCGAGCTCGACCTCTGCCAGGGCCACCAGATGTGCCAGGGCGAGGCGCCTGACGTCTTCGGCTTCGACGAGGGCGCCGACGTGGTCGTCGTCCTCGACGAGCACCCCGACGAGAGTCTCCGGCCGCAGGTGCAGGCGGCCGTCACCTACTGCCCGGCGATGGCGCTGGCCATCGCCGAGAACGACAAGGAGCACGCATGACCGAGAGCACCCTGACCCGGGCGGAGATCGAGGAGTTCTGGGAGACCTGGCTCGAGGTCAACCGCCAGGCCGAGACCTCGGGCGACTGGCGCGTGATGGCCGAGTGGTACGCCGAGGACGCGTCGTACGGCTGGATGTACAGCCCCGACGAGCACTTCATGGCGGTCGGGCGCGACCAGATCCGCGACTGGGCGATCGGGATCGAGATGGACGGCCTCGACGGGTGGCACTACGACTACCAGTGCTCGATGATCGACGAGGCCAAGGGCATGGTGCTCGGCTTCTGGAAGCAGCGCTCGGGGATCACCAACGACGAGACCGGCGAGGAGTACGAGATCCTCGGCATCGGGGGCTCGTGGTTCGGTGTGGAGCGGCAGGACCGGGGCCCCGACCATCCCGACACCGGCACGCTGAAGTTCGCCTGGCAGCGCGACTGGTTCGACATGCCGTCGACGGCCCACACGTTCGTCGAGATCATCAAGGCCGGCAAGGCGCCCGACACCCTGCTCAAGCGGATGGCGGTCTCGGGTCACGGCGTTCCGGGGCACTACCACTACGAGGACCTGCCCTCGCCCGTCTGGCCGCCGCCGGTCGAGCGCGGCGACTTCATCACCCAGGAGCCGGTCGCATGAGCCCCTTCACCGTGACGGCCACCCCGGCCCCGCAGCAGCTCATCGACGGCAAGCTCGTCGGCGCAGCCGACGGGGCGACCTACCCCATCCTCAACCCGGCCGACGGTCGCGAGATCGGTCAGGCCCCCGACGGTACGGCGGCCGACGTCGACGCCGCGATCGCCGCCGCGCGGCGCGCCTTCGACGAGACCGACTGGTCGACCGACGTCGAGCTCCGCGTGCGGTGCCTGCGTCAGCTGCACCAGGCGCTGCTCGACCACGCCGACGACTTCCGGGCCCTGACCCGCGCCGAGGTGGGGATGCCCGACTTCATGATGGGCGCGGCCGGCTTCGACGTGCCGGTCGAGGGGTTGAAGTGGGTCACCGACCTCGCCGAACACTACGAGTTCGAGACCGACCTCGGCGTCGCCTCGCCGATGGGGATCCCCTCGCGGCGCACGGTGCGGCGCGAGCCGGTCGGGGTGGTCGCTGCGATCACGCCCTGGAACGTCCCGACGCAGATCAACCTGGCCAAGATCGGACCAGCGCTCGCCGCCGGCTGCACCGTCGTCCTCAAGCCCGCGCCCGACACCCCGTGGGTGGCCTGCGAGCTCGGCCGGCTCGTCGCGGAGCACACCGACCTCCCCGCCGGGGTGCTCAACGTCGTCACGCCGCGCTCCAACGAGGTGGCCTCGGTGCTGTCGACCGACGAGCGCGTCGACATGGTCTCCTTCACCGGCTCGACGAGCGTCGGCAAGGCGATCATGGCCGCGGCCGCGCCGACGCTGAAGCGGGTCTTCCTCGAGCTCGGCGGCAAGTCCGCCGCGATCGCGCTGGACGACGCCGACGTGGGCGCCGTCGCCGGCGCCACCGCGTTCGCCGCCTGCATCCACGCCGGCCAGGGCTGCGCGATCACCACCCGGCTCGTCGTCCCGCGCGAGAGGTACGACGAGGCGGTGCAGGTCGCAGCGGCGACCATGGAGTCGATCGGCGCCAAGGACCCCTCCGATCCCGGTGCGATCTGCGGTCCGGTGATCTCGCAGGTCCAGCGCGACCGCGTCGAGGCCTACCTCGCGCTCGCGCTCGAGGAAGGTGGCACCTTCGCCACCGGCGGAGCCGTGATCGAGCAGGACGGCTACTGGGTCCAGCCCACCGTGATCGCCGGCCTCGACAACTCCTCGCGGCTCGCGCAGGAGGAGATCTTCGGTCCGGTGCTCGTCGTCATCGCCCACGACGGCGACGACGACGCCGTCCGGATCGCCAACGACTCGGCCTACGGGTTGTCGGGCTCGGTCGACTCGGGCTCGCTCGAGCGCGCCACGGCCGTCGCCGCGCGCATCCGCACGGGCACGCTGGCCGTCAACGGCGGGGTGTGGTTCAGCCCCGACGCGCCGTTCGGTGGCTACAAGCACTCCGGTCTCGGCCGCGAGATGGGCGTCGCCGGCTTCGAGGAGTACCTCGAGACGAAGACGCTCGCGTTTCCGGCGTAAGCCTGCGAGCGCCGGAAAGTCGCGTGCGGGTTGAGGAGCGTCGATG
>JBFJKO010000065.1:0-10778 GCA_041634935.1 Nocardioides sp. | reverse complement strand
GCGCATGAGCGCTGAGGTCCTCTTCACGCTGCTGATCGCCGCCGTCGGGGTCGAACGGCTCGCCGAGCTCGTCGTCTCCAAGCGCAACGCCGCGTGGGCGGCCGAGCGCGGCGGCGTCGAGACCGGCGCCGGGCACTACCCCTTCATGGTCGTGCTCCACACCGGCTTCCTGGTGGGTGCGCTCGTCGAGGTGTGGGTACGCCGCCCCGACGTCCCGGCGCTCCTCGCCTGGTCGATGCTGGTGCTCGCCGTGCTCAGCCAGGCCCTGCGCTGGTGGTGCATCCGCACCCTCGGCCCGCGGTGGAACACGCGCGTCATCGTCGTCCCCGGCCTGCCGCTCGTCGAGGGTGGGCCCTACCGGTTCTTCCGCCACCCCAATTACGTCGCGGTCGTGCTCGAGGGCATCGCGCTACCGCTCGTCGGCGGCGCCTGGATCACGGCCCTGGTCTTCACCGTGCTCAACGCCGGACTGCTGCGCGTGCGCATCGGCACCGAGGAGAAGGCGCTCGACGCGGCGCCCCTCCAGGCGCCGTCCACCGGGAGCCGCCCGTGATCGACCTGCTCGTCGTCGGCGGCGGACCGGCCGGGCTCGCCACGGCCCTGCACGCCCAGCGCGCCGGACTGTCGGTGCGGGTGTGGGAGCCGCGGTCGGGTGCGGTGGACAAGGCCTGCGGCGAGGGCCTGATGCCCGGCGCCGTCGCCGCGCTCGCCGACCTCGGCGTGCACCCGACGGGCCATCCGCTGCTCGGCATCCGTTACCTCGGCTCCGGCCAGGAAGCGCGCGCCGACTTCCGCGCCGGCCCCGGCCTCGGCGTACGGCGCACGGTGCTGCACGCCGCGCTCGGCGAGGCCGTCGCCGCGGCCGGGATCGAGGTGGAGCAGCGCCGCGCCACCCAGGTACGCCAGGACGACCGGACCGTCGACGTCGACGGCGTACGGGCGCGCTACGTGGTGGCCGCCGACGGCCTCCACTCCCCCGTACGCCGCTCGCTCGGCCTCGACGATCCCCGCGCCGGCTCCGCGCGCGAGCGCCGCCACGCCCGTCACGGTCTGCGCCGCCACGTGCACGTCGCCCCGTGGACCTCCCACGTCGAGGTGCACTGGGGCCGCCACGCCGAGGCCTACGTGACCCCGGTCGACGACGACCTGGTCGGCATCGCGGTGCTGTCGTCGCGGCGCGGGTCCTACACCGAGCACCTCGCCGAGTTCCCCGACCTGCTCGCCCGCCTCGAGGGGGCCGAGGAGGCGAGTGCGGTGCGCGGGGCCGGTCCGCTGCGGCAGGGCGCCCGCCGTCGTACGGCCGGACGGGTGCTGCTGGTCGGCGACGCGGCGGGCTACGTCGATGCGCTGACCGGCGAGGGCATCGCCCTCGCGCTGGGGCAGGCCCGGGCGGCGGTCGAAGCCGTGACCCTCGGCGACACCGAGCGCTACGAGCGGTCGTGGGTCTCGCTGACCCGTCGCTACCGCTGGCTGACCGCCGGACTGGTCACGGCCACGCGTCCGGCACCGGTGAGGCGGGCGCTGGTGCCGGCCGCTCGGCTGCTGCCGCCGGTCTTCGGCCTGGCCGTCAACGCCCTCGCCCGGCCGGTGGCGGCCTGACGGCTCACCCGGCGAACGCGTCGATCGCCGCGGCGGCGAAGGCGTCGAGGTCGCCGGGGTTGCGGCTGGTGACCAGCGTGTAGCCACCCGCGGTGCAGGTCGTGGCCTCCTGGTCGACCCAGGTGCCGCCCGCGTTGGTGATGTCGGTGCGCAGGCTCGGCCAGCTCGAGAGCGTCTTGCCGTCGACGACCCCGGCCTCGACGAGCGTCCACGGTCCGTGACAGATCGAGGCGATCGGCGTGCCGTTGTCGGCGAACGCCTTCACGAGGGCGACCGCGTCGTCGTCCAGGCGCAGCTGGTCGGGGTTGGTCGTGCCGCCGGGCAGGACCAGGGCGTCGTAGTCACCGGCCGCGGCGTCGGCCACGGCAAGGTCGGCCTCGTAGGTGCCGGCCTTCTCGACGTCGCTCTCGAACGCCTGCACCGTGCCGCGCTCCGGGGCGATCAGCACCGTGGTCGCGCCCTCGTCCTGGAACGCCTTCCAGGGCTGGGTCAGCTCGACTTCCTCGACCCCGGAGTTGGCCATGAGGAAGGCGATCTTCTTGCCGTCGAGTCGTCCGGTCATGTCGGGCTCCTTCGCGCTCGGGGTGTGCTCTCCCCCAAGCCTGCTGAGCACGCGCGTCGCGGACGACCCCCATGCGGGTGACCTCGTCGGGGTGGGTCAGGCGCGCAGCAGCGGCTCGAGCGCGGCCAGCTCGTCCGGGGTGAGGTGGCTGGGGTTGGCGGCGAACGGGCTGCGCAGCACCTCGATGTCGCGGAGCACCCGGTGGTGCTGGACGGCGTGCTTGGGCACGAGCGCCGGGAGCAGCTGGAGGTCGACGCGCGCGACGTAGTCGGCGCGCTCCTTGGCCCGGCGGTCGATCCAGTAGTCGCTGTGCGCGCGGGTCTCCTCGCACGGTCCGCTCACGGTGCCCTCGGCGACGAAGCCGGCCGGGCACCCGGGGTCGTTGCCGCCGATCCACAGCAGCACCCGCTGGCCGGGCGCCATCAGCGCGGAGCGGTAGTTGTGGGCGACGGTCCAGTCGTCGTGGCCCTGCCCGCCGTCGGTGATCCACCGGCGCAGGTCCCACACCTTGGGGCTCGCGGTGAGCACCCAGGCGCCGAGGGTCTCCGCGGAGACGGTCGGACCGGTGGCGGGGCGCTGGGGTGCGGCAGCCTTCCAGTCGGTGCCGTCGCGACGGACGACGCCGGCATCCTCGAGGGCGGCGAAGACCTCGTTGCGCAGCGGGTTGAGGCGCTGGCGGCGACGGGCGTCGGCGTACCCGAGCAGCATCGACCACCACTCGTGCACCTGCTGCTCGACCGTCGGCACGGGGGCCTTGCTCCCCCTGCGGGCCGGACGCAGCTGCTCGACGAACGCAGCCGTGGCGGCCAGCAGCTCCTCGGCGTCCTCGGACGCGAGGCGGGCCAGGCGCAGACGTGGCTCCCCGCCCGTCGCGGCCGCCGCCTCGGCGGCCTCGGCCGCGCGCAGCAGCAGGCCCTTCACGTCGTCGAGCCGCTGGGTCTCGTGCGCCGTGTCGTGCGGGTCCTGGGTCACGTGACGACTGTACGGACCCTCGCGCCCACCACCGTCATTGCGGCGCCGGCTGACCGGGCTTGCCGGCGTCCGCGTAGGACCGCACCACCGAGGCGTTGAGCGGGAAGTCGATCCGCAGGTCGCGGAAGAGCAGCGCGGACGCCGTCGCGGCGGCCGCCGCGGCCTCGCTCGCCACCGTCTCGGCCAGCGCTGCCGGGGTGTGCACGACGACCTCGTCGTGGAGGAAGAACACCAGGTGCGGCCCCTGCTCCAGGCGGGCGTCCTCGGCGATCCGCCACAGCCGGTTGCGCAGGTCGGCGATCCAGCACAGCGCCCACTCGGCGCCGGTGCCCTGCACGACGAAGTTGCGGGTGAACCGGCCGTAGGCGCGGCGGTAGCGCGCCTGGCTCTGCGGGTCGAGGGGTACGGCGTCGGGGTCGGGCTCCCACGCCTCGGCCAGGCTCGGCGAGCCCCGCCCCAGCAGCGTGCGCACCACCTGTCCGCGCTCGCCGGCCCGAGCGGCGTCCTCGACGAGGCCGAAGGCGGCCGGGTAGCGGCGGGTCAGGTCGGCGACCATGCGTCCGCTCGCGCCGCTCGTGGCGCCGTACATCGCCCCGAGCAGGCCGAGCTTGGCGTCGTTGCGGCTCGCGACGGCGCCGGCCTCGACCATGCCCTGGTAGAGGTCGGTGCCGCGGGCGGCCTCGGCGAGCGCCCGGTCGCCGCTCATCCCGGCGAGCACCCGCGGCTCGAGCTGCGCCACGTCGGCCACGACCAGCGCCCACCCCTCGTCGGCGACCGCCGCCGGCCGCACCTGCACCGGGATCGACAGGGCTCCGCCGCCGTTGGACGACCAGCGCCCGGTCGCCGAGCCCGCCGGCTGGTACGACGGCCGGAAGCGGCCGCCGCTGACCCAGGTCTCGATCCACGACCAGCCGTTGGTGGAGAAGAGGTGCGCGAGCTGCTTGTAGCGCAGCAGCGCCGGGATGGCGGGATGCTCCAGGGCGCGCAGCGACGAGGCGCGGGTGTCCGCCACGTCGAGACCGACGCGGCGCAGGGCCGTGAGGAGCTCGGGCCGCGAGTCCGGGTTGAGGCCGGGGGCGTCGAGGGCGGAGCGCACCTCCTCGACGAGCGCCTGGAGCAACGAGGAGCGGGCGCCGCGCGCCGGCCGCGGACCGAGCGCCTCGACCAGGAGCTGCTCGTGGACCTCCACGCTCCAGGGGATGCCGGCGTGGGTCATCTCCGCGGCGGCGAGCGCGCCGGCCGACTCGGCGGAGAGCAGGAGACCCAGGCGCGTCGCCTGCGCGGACGCCGCCACGGTTGCCAGCTGGCGTGCGTCCTCGAGGTCGGCGCGCAGGTGCTCGACGTCCTCGTCGGCGGAGAAGAGGGTCGGCTCGGTAGGGACGACAGCGCGCAGCCGGTCCCAGTGCTTCGACTCGTCGCCCTCGAGGAGGGCCGCGTCGGCCGCCGGCGCGCGGCGCAGCAGGCGGCGGCCCAGCCGCAGGTCGTGGGCCCGCTCGACGCGGACGCCGGCCGCCAGCAGCGGCGGGTACCACCGGGCGGTGTCGTCCCACACCCAGCGCGGCCGCTCGGGTTCGCGCCCGGCGACGTACGACGCCAGGTCGGCCAGTGCGATCTCGACGTCGGCGACCTCGGAGTCGCCGTCCACGACCAGCACCCGCTCACCGGGACGGCGCGACAGGCAGATCCGGGAGGACGACGCGGGCGGCACGGGAGACAGGATCGCACCGTCATGGGCCACAATCGGCCGCATGAACCTCAGCGACCTGCTCCTCGTCGTCGCCGTCATCGTCGGCGTGGCCGTGCTGGTCGGCGCGGCGGTCGTGGGCTACGTGTGGCGCCGCTACCAGGTCCCGCCGCGCGGGCTGGTCGCCATGGTGACGGCGCTGTTCTACCTCGCGACGCCGGTCGACGTGCTGCCCGAGATCGTGCTGGGCCCGCTGGGGCTCGTCGACGACGCGGGCGTCATCACCGGCGTGGCGTTCTTCGTCTACCGGATCGTCCGCGCCCGCCGGGCATTGCAGGCCGGCGGGGTCATCGGCCGCCGCCCCAGCGACAGTCCCTGACGACGTGGCCCTTCCGACGGCGTGTCGGGGGCCGGAACGTCAGGGACTATCTCGAGGCGAGGGGCGACGTACGGCGTCAGGCGGCGCCGCGCGCCGGGTAGTCCTTCTTCTGCACGAACTTCAGGCCACCCAGGACGTCGTCGAGCGGCGGGCGTCCGAACGGCATCGACGCGACGCTGCTCCACACGAGCGTGCCGTCGGAGTCGAGGACGAACATGCCGGGCTCGTTGAAGCGGTCGGGCTCGGCGTCGCTGATCGCGGTGGAGATGAAGAGGCCCCACTCGCGCGCGGACTCCTCGGAGAGGTCGTAGGCGACACGGAGGGTGTCGAGGTTCCAGGAGTCCACGAGCTCCTTGCTGCGGCCCTCGCTCTCCATGCTGACGGCGAGGACGCGGCCGATGCCGGCCTCGACCAGCTCGTCGGCTCGGCGGTTGATCTCGCCGAGCTGGCCCCGGCAGACGGGGCAGTGAAGACCGCGGAAGAAGACGACGAGGCTGAAGCGGCCGTCGGCACCGGTGCCGAGGGCGAGGTCGTCGGTCGTGCCACCCCCGGTCAGGGGGAGGGAGAGCTGGGGTGTCTGGGCGGTGGGTGTGAGTGCCATGGAGGGGGAACACGCCACCCCCGTCGACTCATTCCAGCCGTCTCACCGCAGCCGGCCCCTGCGGCCCTCAGGTGAGGGTGTGCAGGGCGGTCTTCGCCGCGGACGACGTCTTCTCGGCCAGGGCGCGGGCCGCCGCGACGCGCCGGGCGCGGCGCCGGTCGGCGGCGAGGGCGAGGAAGTTGAGCGCGCCCCAGCCGAGGGTGGTGGCCAGGATCTTGGTGCGCGTCGCGTCGTCGTCCGCCTTGGCCGCGAGGACGAGGCCGTCGCCGACGTCGCAGCCGATCCGGATCCACATCGCGGTCTTCACGGTGTGCTCGGAGCGGCCGAGGATGCCGAACGTGCTGATGGTGGCGTCGCGGACGCCGAAGACCAGCGCGAGCCGGTCGAAGCCGGCCTGCTCGTCGCCGGAGGCGCCCATCGCCTGCCCGAGGTGCTCGGGCCGCGCGAAGCAGTACCCGGCGTAGGAGGCGGTGGCGGTGCTCATCAGGCGGCTCAGGGCATAGCTCATGCGCTCGATCCTAGGGACGACGACGACCGAGTGCCGTCCCCCCGCAGGGTGGTCGGACACCGTCTTCGCCTCACTGCACGCCACGGTCGGGCGGTCGTAGCCGTAAAGTGGGCGGCGCCGACCGCCACGGCCGCCCTCGGGCCGGCGTCGAGCCCCTGAACCCGCAGTACGAAGCAGTCCCACGCACCATCAAACAGCCCCGGTCCGTTCGCGACCGGTCAGATCGGAATCCCTTGAGCCATCCGCACCCCGAGCTCCAGAAGCCCCCCTCGCTCCCCTCGGGGGCGATGCGCATCGTCGCCCTGGGCGGGCTCGGTGAGATCGGGCGCAACATGGCGGTCTTCGAGCAGTCCGGCAAGCTCCTGATCGTCGACTGCGGCGTGCTGTTCCCCGAGGAGCACCAGCCCGGGGTCGACGTGATCCTCCCCGACTTCAGCTGGATCCGGGACCGCCTCGACAAGATCGTCGGCATCGTGCTGACCCACGGTCACGAGGACCACATCGGTGGCGTCCCCTACCTGCTGCGCGAGCGCTCCGACATCCCGCTGATCGGCTCCCGGCTGACGCTGGCGCTCATCAAGGAGAAGCTCAAGGAGCACCGGATCGTCCCGACCCTCCACGAGGTCAAGGAGGGCGACCGCAAGCAGGGCATGTACGGCCCCTTCGACCTCGAGTTCGTCGCGGTCAACCACTCGATCCCCGACGGGCTCGCGGTCGCCATCCGCACCAAGGCCGGCATGGTCGTGCACACCGGCGACTTCAAGATGGACCAGTTCCCGCTCGACAAGCGCATCACCGACCTCCGCGGCTTCGCGCGTCTCGCCGACGAGGGCATCGACCTGCTCATGAGCGACTCGACCAACGCCGAGGTGCCGGGCTTCACCACCTCCGAGCGCGACCTCACCCCGGCGATCGAGAAGGTCTTCCGCACCTCCCCGCGCCGCGTCATCGTCTCCAGCTTCGCCAGCCACGTGCACCGCATCCAGCAGGTGCTCGACCAGGCCCACGCCCACGGCCGCAAGGTCGCCTTCGTGGGCCGCTCGATGGTGCGCAACATGGGCGTCGCCCAGGACCTCGGCTACCTCAAGGTGCCCGAGGGCCTGATCGTGCCGCTGGCCCAGCTCGAGAAGCTGCCGGCCAACAAGGCCACCCTGATCTGCACCGGCTCCCAGGGCGAGCCCCTGGCCGCCCTGTCGCGGATGGCGAGCCGCGACCACAAGATCCGCGTCGGCGAGGGCGACACCATCCTCATGGCCTCCTCGGTGATCCCGGGCAACGAGAACGCCATCTCCAACGTCATCAACGGCCTCACCCGCTGGGGCGCCAACGTCGTCCACAAGGGCAACGCCAAGGTGCACGTCTCGGGCCACGCCAGCGCGGGCGAGCTCGTCTACTGCTACAACCTGATGCAGCCCAAGAACGTGATGCCCGTGCACGGCGAGTACCGCCACCTGCGCGCCAACGCCGACCTCGCCCTCAGCACCGGCCTCCACCCCGACCGCGTGATCCTGGCCGAGGACGGCGTCGTGGTCGACCTGCAGAACGGCAAGGCCAAGATCGTCGGCAAGGTCGCCTGCGGCAACGTCTACGTCGACGGCCAGGTCGTCGGCGGCGTCACCGAGGCGACCCTCAAGGACCGGCGCACGCTGGCCGAGGAGGGCGTGGTCACGGTGCTCGCGATCGTCGACGCCGACACCGGTGCCCTCGCCGACCCGCCCGACTTCCTCGTCCGCGGCTTCGAGCACGGCAGCGACGACTTCGAGCCCGCGGTGGCGGTGGTGGAGAAGACCCTCGCCCGCGCCGCGGCCGACGGCATCGGCGACTCCTACCGCCTCGAGCAGATGATCGGGCGCGACGTGTCGCGATGGGCTCAGCGCTCGTTTCGTCGCACGCCGCTGATCATCCCGATCGTCATCGACGCCTGACCCATTCTCTGCGGATATTCACCTGACAGTTGAAGAACTGTCTGAAGTAGGTGGAGCACGGCGTAACGTCACGTGCCTCCGAGCCGCTAGCGACAGGGCGGGCGGCCTTCTGGGCCGCCCCGCCCCGTCGTCTGGCTCTAGGGTGATGGGCAGCACACCATCCGCCGAGCTCGGGAGCAACCATGAGCACGTCCGCCTCCGTCGACCAGACCGCCACTCGCGGCGGCTTCTCCTCGCGCAAGGTCTTCATCTTCGCCGCCATCGGCTCCGCCGTCGGACTGGGCAACCTGTGGCGCTTCCCGTACGTCGCCTACGAGAACGGCGGCGGCGCGTTCCTGATCCCCTACCTCGTGGCGCTGCTGACCGCCGGCATCCCGTTCCTCCTGCTCGACTACGCGATCGGGCACCGCCACCGCGGCTCCGCGCCGCTGTCGTTCGCCCGGCTCGACCGACGCGCGGAGGGGCTCGGCTGGTGGCAGGTGGGCATCTGCTTCGTCATCGCGGTCTACTACGCCGCCGTCCTGGCCTGGGCGGTGCGCTACGTCTTCTTCTCGATCGACAAGAAGTGGGGCGACGACCCGGTCGGGTTCTTCGTCGGCGACTTCCTCCAGGTCAGCTCGCCGGGGGTCACCGCCGACCCGGTGGCCGGCGTGATGGTGCCACTGGTGCTCGTGTGGGTCGTGGTCATCGGTGTCCTGGCGCTCGGCGTGCAGCGCGGAATCGGCCTGACCGCTGCGGTCTTCATCCCGATCCTGATCCTCACCTTCAGCATCCTCGTCGTGCGCTCTCTCTTCCTGCCCGGCGCAGCGGAGGGGCTCAACACCCTCTTCACCCCGCACTGGGCCGCGCTGGCGGAGCCGACCGTGTGGGCGGCGGCCTTCGGCCAGATCTTCTTCTCACTGTCGATCGGGTTCGGCATCATGATCACCTACGCCTCCTACGCCCGGCGCGACACCGACATGGCCGGCTCCGGCCTGGTCGTCGGCTTCTCCAACTCCGGTTTCGAGCTGCTCGCCGGGATCGGCGTCTTCGCCGCCCTCGGCTTCCTTGCGCAGGCTCAGGACGTCGCCGTCGACGAGGTCGCCAAGGGCGGCGTCGGGCTTGCCTTCTTCGCCTTCCCGGCGATCATCAGCGAGGCCCCCTTCGGCGCGCTGATCGGCGTGCTGTTCTTCAGCTCGCTCGTCGTCGCCGGCCTCACCTCGTTGATCTCCGTGGCCGAGGTGGTGATCTCGGCGGTGCGCGACAAGCTCGAGCTGAGTCGAGTCCGGGCGACCGTGGTCGTCACCGTGCCGATGGCCGTGCTCAGCGTGGCCTTCCTCGGGACCACCAGCGGCCTTCACGTGCTCGACATCGTCGACCACTTCATCAACCAGTTCGGCATCCTGCTCGTCGCCGTCGTCTCGATGGTCGTGGTCGCCTGGGGGCTGCGGGCCCTGCCCGACCTGGCCGCGCACCTCAACGACGGCAGCAGCTCGGTGCACCTCGGCACCTGGTGGCGCGTGCTCGTCGGCGTCGTGGCCCCCGTGGCTCTCGTCTACATCCTGGCCGACTCGTTCTGGACCGACGTCACCACCAAGTACGGCGATCCCGACGCACCCTTCCCCGACTGGATGATCGGCGTGTTCGGCTGGGGCACCGCGGCCGCGGTCATCGTCGTCGGCTTCCTGCTCTCGCGGGTGCGCTGGCGCGAGGGCACCGAGCTCACCACCACCGACGACTGGAAGGGCGGTCCCTCATGAACACCTCGGCCATCATCATGCTCATCGTCGCGATGCTGATCATCTGGGGCGGTCTCGCGCTCGCGATCGTCAACCTCATGGTGCGCAGCACCCAGGAACCCGGCCCGGAGGAGCTGCACCGCGACCTCTGAGCCGGTGAGGCCGACGCGTCACCGGCCGGTCGCCGTACGCGCTCCAGTCCCTTCGCGTGAGGCCTCCGAGCGTGGAGCCGGTGCGTCGGTCGCCGAGCGCTCGACCAGGTCGGTGCGGGTGAAGACCACCGAGGCGCCGGCATCGGTCGCGTCGAAGAGGAAGGTCGTGCTGCCCGAGCAGGTCAATCTGACGTCTCCAGCCGTCACGTCCACCCGACCACTCGACGAGGCGGTGGCGAACCCACCCTTGAGCCCGGCGTAGTCGAGGCCGATCACCTGGGCCGCGCCGTCCTGCCGGAGGAAGCACTGCGCCTGGGTGAAGGACCCGGTGCCTTGCAGCGTCACCGCGTAGGTCACGAGGTAGGACCCTGCGGGCAGGTCGGGGAAGACGACGCTTCGCGTCGCTGCCGGGGTGCCACCTCCCGGGACCTGGTAGGCGTAGGTCGTCGTGGCGAGGTCGTCGGCGTCGAGCCCGTCGACCTGGTCGGCGTTGAGCCTCGCCACCCGCTCGGACGACGTGACGGCGAGCGGTGGCGAGCCGGCCTTGGTCTTCAGCTTGAGCGCGGGCCCGGCCTTGGTGCGCGTGAGGGTGGTGAGCCTGCTCGTCTTGGTGGTCTTGCCGGCGAGGACCGGCGTGCCCTTGCCGCCGGCGGCCTGCGCGGCGAGGTTGACCCCGGC
>JBFJKO010000064.1:0-10810 GCA_041634935.1 Nocardioides sp. | reverse complement strand
GTGCCGGGCAGCGGGCGCCCGACGGTCCCGACCTTCTGGGCGTCGGGCAGGTTGACGGTGACCGCGGCCGTGGTCTCGGTGAGGCCGTAGCCCTCCAGGATGGTGAGACCGATCCCGCGGTAGAAGTGGCCCAGTCGCTCGCCGAGCGGAGCGCCGCCCGAGACGGCGAACGCGCACTCGCCGCCGAGCGTGTCGCGCAGCTTGGTGTAGACGAGCCGGTCGAAGACGGCGTGCTTGGCCCGCACCGCGAGCGGCACCCGCCCCTTCTCGAGGCCCTTGGAGTAGGCGATGGCGGTCTCGGCTGCGCGGTCGAACACGCCGCCGCGCCCGGCAGCGGTGGCGCGCTGGGAGGCGGTGTTGAAGACCTTCTCGAAGACCCGCGGCACGGCCAGGACGAACGTCGGGCGGAACGACTGGAGCGTCGGCACGAGCTCGCGGATGTCGGAGCTGTGGCCCAGGCGCACCCGCGACCTGATCGCGCCGATCTGGATGATCCGGGCGAACACGTGGGCCAGCGGCAGGAAGAGCAGCGTGGAGGCGCCCTCGGCCTCGAAGAGCCGGTCGAGCTCGTCGACCGCGACGCCCAGCTCGGTCATGAAGTTGCCGTGGGTGAGCATGCAGCCCTTGGGCCGCCCCGTGGTCCCGGAGGTGTAGATCAGGGTCGCGACGTCGTCGGGCCCCGCGGTCGTACGGCGTGCCTCGAGCGTCTCGTCGTCGATGTCGTCGCCGAGGCTGGCGAGGATCTCGACGGCGTTGTCGTCGATGGTCCACACGTGGTTGAGGCGCTCGAGTCCCGAGCGGAACGACGTGAGGCGGGCGAGGTGCTCGGCACCCTCGGCCACGACGGCCACGGCCTCGGAGTCACGCAGGATCCACTCGACCTGGTCGGCCGAGGAGGTCTCGTAGACCGGCACGCTGACCGCGCCGGCGCACCAGATGGCGTAGTCGAACAGGGTCCACTCGTAGCGCGTCTTGGAGATCAGCGCGATCCGGTCGCCGGCACCGATGCCGGAGGCCACGAGCCCCTTGGCGACCCGGCGGACCTCGGCGAGGAACTCCAGCGAGGTGACGTCGCTCCATCCGTCGCCCTCGCGACGGGCCAGCACGACGGAGTCCGGCGCCTCGGTGGCGTTGCGCACCAGGTCGTCGGTCAGGTTGCCGGTGGTGGGGAGCTGCAGGGTGAGGGGAGTGGAGTACTCGCGCACGGACGCCTCCGCGTGGTCGGACGGGGTCGGTCGCGGTGGTGCGCGAGCCGGCCGGATGGGTGGTGCGGGCTGGTGGGGCCCGTCGGTCGGGCCGGTGTCGGCGGACCCGCCGACCCGGGCACGCTACCGCCGGGTAGGAGGAGGGCGGACCCTGGCCCTCGTGGGGAGACCTGCGGTGTGGCCGAGAGCACGGCGTCGGGCCGGCAGGTGATCCGGTAACCTCCGAACGGTGCCGACCAGCGGCGATGCGCCGGTGGATCGCTGATCCGTCCAGAGCTCCGACCAGAATGTGCAGAGGTTTCCCATGGCTGACCAGACGACGTCCTCGATCGTCGTCGACGCCCCACCGAGCGCGGTCATGGCGGTCATCGCCGACTTCGACTCCTACCCCGTGTGGGCCAAGGGCGTCACGACCTCCGACGTGGTCAGCACCCTCGACGACGGCCGGGCGCGCGAGGTGTTCTTCGCCCTCGACGTCTCGCCGATCAAGGACGAGTACACCCTCGCCTACGAGTGGGACGGCGACGCCCAGGTCACGTGGACCCTCGTGGAGGGCAAGATGCTGCGCGCGCTGGACGGCGCCTACGTGCTGCGCGAGCTCCCGGGCGGGTCGACCGAGGTGACCTACCGTCTCGCCCTCGACGTGGCGATCCCGATGATCGGGCTCATCAAGCGCAAGGGCGAGAAGATCCTCATCGACACCGCACTGAAGGGGCTCAAGCAGCGCGTCGAGTCGCTGGCCTGAGCCTCGTCTCGAGTCCTGCCCGTGACTGCTGTGGCGCCCGTGCGCATCGTGCTCTTCACCGGCAAGGGCGGCGTCGGCAAGTCGACGGTGGCCGCGGGGACGGCTGCGGTGTCGGCGGCTGCCGGGCACCGCACCCTCGTGCTGTCGACCGACGCCGCGCACTCCCTGGCCGACGCGTTCGGCTCGCCGGTGGGCTCCGAGCCGACCGAGGTCGCCCCGCTCCTGTTCGTCCAGCAGGTCGACGCCCAGCTGCGCTTCGAGCAGTCGTGGGCCGAGATCCAGGGCTACCTGCTCTCCGTGCTCGACGTCGCCGGCGTCGACCCGGTCGCGGCGGAGGAGCTCACCGTGATCCCCGGCGCCGAGGAGGTCCTGGCGCTGCTCGAGCTCCGCCTCCACGCGCTCTCCGGCGACTGGGACGTCATCGTCGTCGACTGCGCTCCCACGGCCGAGACGCTGCGCCTGCTCGCGCTCCCGGAGGCGTTGGGGTGGTACATGGCACGGGTCTTCCCGACTCAGCAGCGGGTGATGAAGGCCCTGCGACCAGTCCTGAGCCGGGCGGCCGGCGTGCCGATGCCGGGTGGCACCGTCTTCGACGCCGTCGAGCGCCTGCACGGCGAGCTGGACGAGGTGCGCGCGCTGCTCTCGGGTCCGCACGCGAGCGTGCGGATCGTGATGACCCCCGAGACCGTGGTCCTCGCCGAGGCCCGACGCAGCTACACCAGCCTTTCGCTCTTCGGCTACCGCGTCGACGGCGTCGTCGCCAACCGGGTCTTCCCGAGCCAGGACGCCGATGACTGGCGGGCGGGCTGGGTGATGGCGCAGGACGCCGTGCTGGCCCAGGTCGACGAGTCCTTCGCCGGGCTGCCGATCTGGCGCTCGGAGTACCGCCCCGCCGAGCCGGTCGGGGTCGACGACCTACGACGGCTCGCCCTCGAGCTGTACGACGGTCACGACCCGCTGGCCCCGCCCGTCGGGGAAGGGCCGTTCCGGGTGACCCGCACGACCCAGGGCGCGGTGCTGCACCTGTCGCTGCCGTTCGTGAGCCGCGCCGAGGTAGGGCTCGCCCGCAACGGCGACGAGCTCGTGGTCACCGTAGGCTCCTACCGCCGACTGCTCACGCTGCCGTCCGGACTGGCCCGCCTGCGGGTCGCCGGGGCGCGGGTGGCGGACGGCGAGCTGCGGGTCAGGTTCCGCGAGCCGATGTCTGAAGGGCCCGAGGGGTCTGAGGGGTCCGAGGGGTCCGAGGGCCGGCCATCATCAGGAGGAGAGGGACGACGTGAGTGACGCACAGGGTCCCCAGGGCCCGTCCGACGGGTCGGAGGAGCAGCCGGGCGAGCCGGTCGGCAGCGTCGGCGAGGAGGCCGCCAAGCTGTTCGGCGCCCTCTCCGACTGGGCCAAGGAGTCCGGCCCGACCGCCGGGCTCGGCGCGCAGCTGGCCTCGGGCCTCGGGTCGGGGCTCGGCGACAGCCTCGCCGAGAGCCTCAGCGGCTTCGCCGACCAGGCCGCAGCGACGGTGTCCGACATCAACGCCCACCTCGCCACCGGCTCCGCCGAGTGCACCTACTGCCCGCTGTGCCGCACGGTGCACGCCGTACGGCAGACGAGCCCGGAGGTGAAGGCGCACCTGGTCGGGGCGGCGTCGTCGTTGCTCCAGGCGATGACCGGCCTGCTCGCGACGCTCCCGCCCCCGCGCTCGGACGAGCAGCCGGGTGGCGGCGTCGAGCGGATCGACCTCGACGACGACCCCGAATCCAGCGACGACCAGGGCCCGGGCGGCCACGACGGCGAGGACGAGCACCGATGAGCCTGACCTGTGGGATCGACATCGGCGGCACCAAGATCGCCGGAGCGGTCGTCGACGAGCAGGGCCAGGTCCTGGCCGAGGCGCGCGTCGTCTCGCCCGCGAGCGACACCGAGGCGGTGGAGGACGCCGTCGCCTCCCTCGTCACGACGCTGTCCGCGCAGCACGAGGTCTCCGCCGTCGGCATCGGCGCGGCCGGCTACGTCGACGCCGGGCGTGCGGTCGTGATGTTCGCGCCCAACATCGCCTGGCGCGACGAGGACCTCCGCTCCGAGATCGAGTCGCGCGTGCACCTGCCGGTGGTGGTCGAGAACGACGCCAACGCCGCGGCCTGGGGCGAGTTCGCCTTCGGCGCCGCAGCGGACGTCGACGACATGCTGATGATCACCGTCGGCACCGGCGTCGGCGGCGGACTCGTGCTGGGCGGTGAGCTCTACCGCGGCGCCTTCGGCGCCGCCGCCGAGATCGGGCACCTGCGGGTCGTGCGCGGCGGGCGGCTGTGCGGGTGCGGCAACCTCGGGTGCCTGGAGCAGTACGCGAGCGGCTCGGCCCTGGTCAAGGAGGCCCGCGCGCAGGCGCTGACGCCCGCGGCCGCCGACCTGCTGGCCCGTGCCGGCGGCGACGTGCTGGCGATCGACGGGCCGATGATCACCCGCGCGGCCGCCGAGGGCGACGCGTTCGCGCTCGACCGGCTGCGCGAGCTGGGCACCTGGCTGGGCGAGGCGATCGCCTCCCTGGCCGCGGTGCTCGACCCCGGTGCCGTCGTGATCGGCGGCGGGGTGAGCGAGTCGGGCGACCTGCTCCTCGACCCGATCCGCGAGGCGTTCGTCCACGAGCTCACCGGGCGCGGCCACCGCCCGTTCCTCGAGGTGCGCGCCGCCTCGCTGGCCAACGCCGCCGGGGTCATCGGTGCCGCCGACCTGGCCCGTCGCTAGCCGCCGGGCCAGGAGAAGCGCGCCATGAGCCTGCTCATCGGGGTCGACGTCGGTGGCACGAAGGTGCTGGCGGGGGAGGTCGCCCCCGACGGTCGGGTCCTGCGCACCGCGACGCACCGCACGCCGGGTCGGCGCGTCAGCGTGACCTCCCTCGAGGACACGCTCACGGCCGCGGTCCAGGAGGTCGCCGACGGGCGCACGCCGGTCGGCATCGGACTGGCGGCGGCCGGCTTCGTCGACGCCGCCGGCGAGCGGGTGATGTTCGCCCCGCACCTGCCCTGGGCCGGTGAGCACGTACGGCGTCGGCTCGCCGAGCGGTGGGGTGCGCCGGTGACGCTCGACAACGACGCCAACTGCGCGGCGTACGCCGAGAGCCGGCTGGGGGCCGCGCGGGGCGCCGGCTCGGCGCTCATGGTCACGATGGGCACCGGCATCGGCGGAGCGCTGGTCCTCGACGGTCGGGTGTGGCGTGGCGCGCACGGGATGGCCGGCGAGTTCGGTCACATGCAGGTGGTGCCCGACGGGCGCGCCTGCGAGTGCGGCCGGCACGGCTGCTGGGAGCAGTACTCGTCGGGGAACGCGCTGGTGCGCCTCGCCCGGGCCCGGGTGACCGCCGAGCCGACCGTGCTCACCGATCTGTGCCAGGGTCAGCCCGAGCAGCTCACCGGTCCGATGGTGACCGCCGCCGCCGAGGACGGCGACCTGGTCGCGCGGCAGGCGTTCGCGTCGGTCGGGGACTGGCTGGGGGTCGGGCTGGCGGGCCTGGTGGCCGCCTTCGACCCCGAGGTCGTCGTCGTCGGCGGCGGGGTCTCCGCAGCCGGTGACCGGTTGCTCGACCCGGCACGCGTCGCACTGGGCCGCTCGCTCGTGGGTGCCGCGCACCGGTCGGTGCCCGAGATCCGGGTGGCGCGGCTGGGCCCCGCAGCCGGGCTCGTGGGAGCGGCCCTGCTGGCCGCCGGGTCGCAGGATCCCGCCTGACCTGCACCTGACGGGTCCGTGTCGCGGAGGATCCGTCAGCGACGAGACGTCAGAGCACGGCGCCGTTGTCGTCGGGGTCGCGCGGCTCGCGGTTCATCTTCAGGACGAGGTAGAGGAACCCGCCGACGAACCCCATCACCAGGACGTAGCTGATCAGCTCGGGGAGTCGGATGCCCAGGACGAGGGCGACCAGCAGGACGACCGGCGAGCCGAAGATCCCCACCCAGGCGACCATCCGGTCGGTGGTCGTGGTCGGCAGCGGGGGCGGCGGCGGAGGGACGAAGCGGTCCTCGTCCTCCCAGCCCGTAGGGGTGCCGGGCGCCGGCTCGTCGCGCTCCGACCTGTCCCGGAAGGAGCCCGACGACGCCTGCTCGGCATCGTGCAGGGACCCCGACGACTCGGACGACCCCTGCGTCCCAGGCGACCCCGACGGGTCCTCCGGCGGGTCGTCCAGCTCGGCGCGGTCGCCGTAGTTGTCGACGATCGCGCGCCACGCCTCGTCGTCGCTCTGCACCACGCAGCGAGCCTAGCCAACGACCGGTCACCCGGTCAGTGGGCCACCCGCGCGATGAACTCCGCCGAGCGCTCGAAGATCGTCGGCGCGTCGTTGTCGAGCGTGGCGACGTGATAGCTCTCCGCGAGCGTGACCTCGGTGACGTCGGTGCTGCCGACCTTGCCGAGGATGATCGGCATCGAGGAGTCGTCGACGACGTGATCGTCGGGGGAGCGGAAGTAGACCAGCGGCGAGGTCACCCGCGGCAGGTCGTCGATGAGCGGGCTCCAGGCCTGCATGAACGAGTGGATGGCCTTCAGCGGGGTGCGGTCGTAGGCGCCCTCGGAGACACCGGGCTTCTTGATGTCGCCGGCGATCGCCGGGAACGACGGCACCAGGTGCTTGAGCACCGGGAGCAGCTTGACGTCCAGCCGCTTGGTGGCCACGGCGGGGTTGACGACCATCACGCCGGCCACGCGGTCGGGGTGGTCGGCGGCGACGCGGAGCGCCAGCGACCCACCCATCGACAGTCCGCCGACCACGACGGCGTCGTGGTCGAGGCAGAGCTGGTCGAAGACGCGGGCGATCTCGCCGTAGAAGTCGTCGAAGCGGTGCTGGTTGAGGTCCTGCCACGTGGTGCCGTGACCGGGCAGGCGCGGGACGGCGACGCCGTACCCGAGGGCGCCGAGGTGCTCGCCCCACGGGCGCATCGCGAGCGGCGAGCCGGTGAAGCCGTGGCTGAGCAGCACCCCGATCCGTCGTCCACCGGTGAGCTCGGGCCGGGCGGTGAGGGAGAGCGGCGCGTGCACGCTGTCGGGCTGGGCGGACGTCATGGTCCGATCATGCCGCACCTGGTGAGGGAGGGTCGGCAGAGGCACTAGGGTTCATCCTGGCCGGTCGCGGCCGACAAGGTCGGACGGCCCGTCAGGGTCCCGGCGGAGTCTCGGGGAAGGGTGACAGGGTTTGTTGTACTGGTTCTTGAAGTTCTTCGCGCTCGGACCGCTGCTGAAGGTCGTGTTCCGTCCGCAGACCGAGGGCGCCGAGCACGTGCCCGACGGCCCGGCGATCCTGGCCAGCAATCACCTGTCCTACGCCGACTGGCTCTTCGTGCCGCTCACGCTGCCGCGGCGCGTCACGTTCGTGGCCAAGGCGGAGTACTTCACCAGCCCCGGCATCAAGGGCTGGCTCCAGAAGCAGTTCTTCACCGGCTCCGGTCAGGTGCCGATCGACCGGTCGGGAGCCGACGCCGCAGCCGGCGCGCTCCTCGCGGCCAAACGGGTCCTCGCCGAGGGCGGCCTCTTCGGGATCTACCCCGAGGGCACCCGCTCGCACGACGGCCGGCTCTACCGCGGCAAGACCGGCGTGGCCCGCCTGGCGCTCGAGTCCGGCGTCCCGGTCGTGCCGACCGCTGTCGTCGGCACCGACGTGGTGGCGCCCCCGGGCAAGACCTTCGGCGCCATCACGCGCCCCGTCGTCCGCTTCGGACGTCCGCTGGACTTCTCGCGCTACGAGGGCATGCAGAACGACCGCTACATCCTGCGCTCGATCACCGACGAGATCATGTACGAGATCATGCGGCTCTCCGGCCAGGAGTACGTCGACATGTACGCCACCCAGGCCAAGGAGGAGTCGAAGCGGCTCGAGGCCGAGGCGAAGGCAGCGCGCGCCGGCGACGACGCCGACGGGTCGGGCGAGCAGAAGAAGGCGTCCTGAGCCTGATGGCCCGACGTCCCGGCACGGGGCGAGCAGCGCTCGCGGTCGAGGACCAGCTGTTCCGCGCGATCGCGGTCCTCAGGGTCGTGGTCCTGCTCTACGCCGTGGTCGGCAACCTCGTGCGGGGCGTGGCCGACTTCGACCACCCCGGTGCCGGCTACGCGATGCTGGCGGTGATGGTCGCCTGGTCCGCGTTCGCGACCTGGGCGTACGCCGACCCGGTGCGTCGCGGCCCGGGGCTGCTGCTGGCGGACCTCGGCGTCGCGCTGGCCCTGCTCGTGGCCACTCCGGTGGTCAAGGCCGCCGACTTCGACGCCAGCGTGCCCGGCTTCTGGGTGATGGCTGCGCTCCTGGCGTGGGCCGTGCGCTGGCGCTGGGTCGGGGGACTGGTCGCCGGTGTGGTCCTGGGCGGCGTCGACATCGTCGTCCGCCAGTCACCGGACGCGACCGACTTCGGCAACCTCTTCCTGCTCCTCGTCGGTGGGCCGATCGTCGGCTACATGTGCGGGTCCCTGCAGCACATGGCCACGCAGCGGGACGTGGCCGAGCGGGCCGCGGCCGCGGCCGCCGAACGCGCACGACTGGCCCGGGTGGTCCACGACGGCGTCCTGCAGGTGCTGGCGCTGGTACAACGCCGCGGGGGCGAGCTGGGCGGCGAGGCAGCCGACCTGGGACGCCTGGCGGGGGAGCAGGAGTCTGCCCTGCGCAGCCTCATCCGGGCCCAAAACAACGTCCGCCCCGACACCGCCGACGACATGGTCGACCTCGCCGACCGCCTCGGCCGGCTCGACCTGCGTCCCGGCGTCGACGTGGCCGTGCCCGGTGGTGCGGTGGAGCTGCCGACCGCGGTCGCGCTCGAGCTGCTCGCCGTGGTCGCCGCGTGCCTCGACAACGTCACCCGCCACGTGGGCGAGCGCGCGCCGGCGTGGGTGCTGCTCGAGGCGTTCGGCGACCGGGTCGAGGTGAGCGTGCGCGACGAGGGCCCCGGGATCGCCGAGGGCCGCCTCGAGGCCGCCGAGGCCGAGGGGCGGCTCGGGGTCAGCCAGTCGATCCGCGGGCGGATCGCCGACCTCGGCGGGGAGGCCCGCCTGAGCACCGGCTCGTTCGGCACCGAGTGGGAGCTGGTGGTGCCCCGATGATGAGCAGATGACGATCCACGCCGGCCACCCCTTCGCCGACCCCGAACCGGATCCCGCGCGTCGGTGGCGCGGGCGGCTGGGTGGGGCGGTCTCGCTCTGGACGGCCGGCGACGACGACGGCCGGGCCGGGCTGACGGTGTCCTCGTTGCTGCTCGCTGCCGGGGAGCAGGATCGGCTGCTCGCCCTGGTCGACCCCGACTCCGACCTCGCCGACGTGGTCGAGCGCACCGGGCGCGCGGTCGTGTCGCTGCTCTCCTGGGAGCACCGCGACCTCGCCGAGGCGTTCGCGGGCCGGGCGCCGGCACCAGGCGGACCGTTCCGCATGGCGGAGTTCGAGCCCACGGCGTACGGCCCGGCGCTCGTGGGCGTCACGAGCCGCGCGCTCGTGCGCGTGGAGTCACAGGCGGAGGTCGGGTGGTCGCTGCTGCTCACCTGCGTCGTCGAGGACCTGTGGGTCGCCGACGACGACACCCCGCTCCTGCACCGTCGGGGCCGCTACAGCACCCTGCCGCGGGACGGCTCCTGAGCGCGTGCCCTCGACGGGTGCGAGCAGCTAGGGGTCCAGGTGGACCACCGACTCGTGGAACGCGCCGAGCACGTGCTGGGAGAAGATCTGGGCGACCAGCTCACCGCGGGTGTGGGCGCCGGTCTTCTCGAAGATCGTCTTGAGGTGGTCGCGCACCGTGTGGCTCGAGATCGACAGCTCGCTCGCGATCTCCCTGGTCGCCAGGCCCTGGCAGACGAGGAGCACGACGGTGGTCTCGCGGTCGGTGAGGCTGTAGGACTCCAGCAGGATCGGTACGAGGTCGCTGGGCTGGGCGGCACTGATCGTGATGCTGACCAGGTCGCCGTCGCCCTCCATGGGTGACACGTGCACCCGCACCCACCGTCCGCTGCGACCGCGCAGCCGGGTCGTGAGCCGAGCCGTGGTCCGCGCCGCGCGGGCCTTCGAGGCGGCGACCATCAAGGTGCCGGGGACGTCGCTGTCGATGTCGAGGCGCAGGTCGGCCAGCACGGCCGCCGCGTCGGCCGAGCGACTCACGACCCGGCCCGTGGGGTCGACGAGCAGCACGGTGGGGGTGTCCGTCGTCAGTGGTGCGGTGATGTTGCCCAGGGCGCTGCGGAACAGGTTGGTGGCGGGCACGAGCAGCTGGCGCACGTCGCGGACCTCGGCCGGGGTGAACGGGCCGCCGTCCACGCGCACGAACGCGGCGATCGCCACGCACGCCGACCCGGTGACGAAGGCGACCCGGAGCTCGTCGACGGCGCCCGCGGCGGCGTAGAGCCGGGTGAAGCGCGGCGACCTCCCGAGGTCACCGTCGGTGGCCTCGGCCAGCGTCGCCACCGGGTCGTGGCGGCGCGCGAGGTCGTTGAACTTGTTGAAGTCGGGGTCGAGCAGCTCGTTGTCCCAGAAGGGCACGCAGTCGCTGGGGGAGAACCCGGTCACGATCCCACCCGCCGGCAGGTGCGACTCGGGGTCGGTGGTCATCACCGCTGCGGCCTGGAACGGGGCGACGGCGGCGAAGGCCTGCATCACCTGGGCGCACGCGTCCTCGCAGTCCAGCGTCGGGGAGGCCGCGGCGAGCAGACGGTCGCGGGCGGCGACGAAGGAGGTCAGGCCCATCCGTCGACGGTACGCCTCGGGCCGGGGGTAGCGGCACCCCTCGAACGAGGGGGTCGTCCGACTACAGCACCTGCTCGCCGTACATCTCGCCCAGCGGGTCGGCGATGATCTCCAGCCGCGCGCCGTCGGGGTCATGGAAGTAGGCCGAGACCTCGGAGTGGATCACGTAGTCGACCC
>JBFJKO010000063.1:0-10926 GCA_041634935.1 Nocardioides sp. | reverse complement strand
TCGCCAGTGGATGCTTCGTCGCTTCACACCGAACCGGGAAGGCCCTCCCCTCATCTACTCGCCACACCGAGTGTCACCAACCTCGCGGTGCAGAACAGCTGGCGCTCGCTGCCCGGCTACTCGACGACCACAGGTGCACCCAGCCCTTGGACATCGAGTAGCCGGCGTATCGAGGTGCCTACCTCGGCCTCCGAGGCGGCACTCGCGCACGCATCGGTAGCATCGGCAGACATGAGGCGAGGGGGCAACGGGGTGTATCGCTGGGTGGTCGCGGCGACCCTGACGGCGTCCCTCGTCGGGTGCGGGACGACGTCCGAGGACGGCGTCTCCGGCGGCGACGACGCCGAGTCGGTCGACACCCCTCAGCTCGGCACGTGCCGGGCCCTCGAGCCGGAGGACATCTCCCTCACCTTCGACGACAGCCCGTCGGTGCCGTGCGCCGGTCCGCACACCGCTCAGACCTACGCCGTGGGCACGATGCCGCCCACCTTCGCGGACTCCGCCTACGACTCCCCCGAGGTCGGCGCCTACGCCTTCGAGACGTGCACCGCGCAGCTGCAGAAGTTCCTCGGTGGCGACGAGAGCGTCGTGATGCGATCGCTGCTCACTTGGGCCTGGTTCCGACCCGCGCCGGAGGCATGGGAGGCAGGCGAGCGCTGGTACCGCTGCGACGCCGTCGGCGGCGGCGAGCAGAGCGACGAGCTGCTCAACCTGCCCGAGACGGCGCGCGGGATCCTCCAGGGGCGTCCTGACGACAAGTGGATGGCGTGCGTCGAGGGTGCGTCGGTCGACGCCGGGGAGAAGGTGCCCTGCTCCCAGACCCACGACTGGCGCGCCGTCACCACGATCAAGCTCGGCGAGCCGGAGGACGCCTACCCCGGCGACCGGCTCGTGGAGACCAAGACCCGCAACTTCTGCTCCGACTCGGTGGGGGCCTGGCTCAACTACCCGATCGACTTCGACTACGGCTTCACGTGGTTCCACGAGCCGGAGTGGGACGCCGGCAACCGACGGTCCATCTGCTGGGCCAAGACCAGTGACTGACGTCCTCCGGAGCCGCCGCCGGCTCCGGCACACCGTGGCGGGCGCCCTCGTCGTCCTCGGCCTCGGCACCGGTTGCTCCACCGACGACACCCCCGCCCCGAGCGAGACCTCGTCGGCGACCCCGACGCCCACTCCCACGCCGACCCCACCGCCCCGGGCCACCGAGCCGCCTCAGCCGAAGAAGGGGTCGTGCCACCGGTTGTCCTTCGCCGAGGCCGTCGCACCCACCGCCGACCTGAAGTCCGTGGCGTGCGCGAAGGCCCACACCTCCGAGACCTACGCCGTGGGCCGGGTCGACAACGTGGTCGACGGCCACCTCCTCGCCATCGACTCCGCGCGCGTGCAGGAGCAGGTCGCCTCGACCTGCCCCGGCGCCCTCCAGGACGCCGTCGGCGGCACCGTGGACGACGTCCGGCTGAGCATGCTGCGCGCGGTGTGGTTCACCCCCACCGTCGAGCAGTCCGACTCCGGCTCCGACTGGTACCGCTGCGACGTCGTGGCCCTCGCCGGTGCCGACGAGCTGGTCAGCGTGCGAGGCTCCCTGGCGGGAGCGCTGAGCACCTCGGAGGGGCGGACGACGTACGGCATGTGTGGCACGGCGAGCCCGGACGAGAAGGACTTCGAGCGCGTGCCCTGCGCCCGCTCCCACTCCTGGCGGGCGATCTCGGTGGTGGGTCTCCCGGCCGGCGACTACCCGGGCCCCGACGCCATCGCCGACGCCGGCTCGGCGCCGTGCCAGGACGCCGCGGCCGACCGGGCCGCCGACCCGCTCGACTACGAGTGGGCCTTCGAGGGCCCCGACCGCGCGCAGTGGAGAGCCGGGCAGACCTTCATCCGCTGCTGGGCGCCGGACTGACGTGACAGGGCCGGTCAGGGGCCGGTCAGGGGCCGGTCAGGGGCCGGACAGGGCTCGGTCAGAAGCCGAGCTTGCGCAGCTGGCGCGGGTCGCGCTGCCAGTCCTTGGCGATCTTGACCTGGAGGTCGAGGTAGATCGGGGTACCGAGGAGGGCCTCGATCTGCGTGCGGGCGGCGGTGCCGATCTCGCGCAGGCGCGCGCCCTTGTGGCCGATCATGATGCCCTTCTGCGACTCACGCTCGACGTAGAGGTTGACGTGGACGTCGAGCAGCGGCTTGTCGGCGGGACGGTCCTCGCGCAGGTTCATCTCCTGCACGACGACCGCGATCGAGTGCGGCAGCTCCTCGCGGGCGCCCTCGAGGGCCGCCTCGCGGATCAGCTCGGCGACGATGATCTCCTCCGGGGCGTCGCTGAGGTCGCCGTCGGGGTAGAGCTGCGGGCCCTCGGGGAGCAGACCGACGAGGAGGTCGGCGAGCAGCTGGACCTGGTGGCCCGCCTTGGCCGACACGGGCACGATCTCGGCCCACTCGGTGCCGGTCTCGGCGCCGAGCCGCTCGATCGCGAGCAGGTGCTCGCCGAGCTGCTCTGGGGTGGCGAGATCGGTCTTGGTCGCGATCGCGACCTTGATCGTGCGCCTGACCTTGCCCATCTCGTTGACGATGAAGCGGTCGCCCGGACCGATCTTCTCGTTGGCGGGGAAGCACACGGCCACGACGTCGACCTCGGCGAGCGTGGTCTTGACTAGGTCGTTGAGCCGCTCGCCCAGCAGTGTGCGGGGCCGGTGCAGCCCGGGGGTGTCGACCAGGATCAGCTGGGCGTCGTCGCGGTGCACGATTCCGCGCACCACCGTGCGGGTGGTCTGCGGCTTGGAGGAGGTGATCACGACCTTCTGCCCCACCAGAGCGTTGGTGAGGGTCGACTTGCCCGCGTTGGGGCGTCCGACGAACGAGGCGAACCCGCTGCGGTGGGCCGGTGCCGGGGTGGTCTCGCTCATGTGTCCCTCGCGTCGTCGTAGTCGGCCCAGATCTGTTCGTCACTCTTGCCCGCTGCCTTGCCGGCCCGGTAGATCGGACCGGGGTCGACCGCCCGTGGCTGCCGGACGGCGCCGCCGCGCCAGTAGCCCATCACGTCGTACGCCGTGCTCGGCAGCTTGCGGTCGCGCATCAGGTGCTTGCGGATCGCCCGCATCTGCGAGGACTCCCCCGCCATCCAGAAGTAGCCCTCACCCTCGGGCCAGGCGAGGTCGGGCACCACGGAGGCCAGGGCGCTCTGGCCGTCGCCGGGCTGCTCGAGCCACGACACCTCGCCGGCCGCGCCGAGGTAGCCGGGCAGGTTGTCGGGCACCTCGGCCCACACCTGGGTCGGCAGCGTCGTCTCCTCGATGATGCGTGCCATCGCGGGCATCGCCGTCAGGTCGCCGACCAGCATCAGCCACGCGGCGTCGTCCGGGAGCGCGAAGGAGCCCTTCGGCTCGGTGATCGTGCAGGTCTGGCCCACGCAGTCGGTGCCGGCCCACTCGGTGACCAGGCCGACGTCGTGGCGCACGACGTCGAGCGTGAGCTCAGCGCCGTCCCACGAGCGCACCGTGTAGTAGCGGCTCTGGAACTGCCCGGGCAGGACCAGACCGACCCACTCGTCCGGGATCCCGGTGGAGGTGAACTCGGCCAGGCCGGGCCCGCCCAGCACCAGGCGCACCAGGTGGTCGGAGATCGGGACGCGCGACAGCACCTGCGCGGTATAGGTGGCGGCCCGGGTGCTCATCAGCGTGAGGTTACCGTCATCTGCTCCCCGGTCCCTGACGGACCTCCCGCACCGGCCCCGGTGAACGACCAGCGAGCGCACCGAAGATGCGCCTCGTGGCCCTGCTGGGGGACTACACGACACCGGAGCCCCCACCGGCCGCATGGGTGCATCAGGGATCCACGGGAGTCGTCGGACACCTCCGACGACCTACGGGACAGCCAGTACGTGCCCGCGCGCTTCCAGGGTCGCCGGGTCGGCGAGACGCAGGCGGCACGGTCGTGAGGCCCGGTCCGTCGCGACGACCGGGCCTCACCGAGTGCTCTACGGGCAGGCGTCCGCTGCGTCCTGGAACGCGCCCTCGATCGCTTCGAAGTCGAGGTGACTGATGCCACGAGCGTTCTTGCCCCGCGACAGCGCACCGCCCGCCATCACGGCGTGCACGTTGATCGGGGTGCTGACCGAGACGTTCGCAGCCTCGGCGAGCACCTGGATGCCGGCATCGCAGAGGCCAGTGAACTCGAGGGCAAGGTCGTGGAACGTGGCAAAGCCGTTCGAGTTACCGGCTCCGGCGATTGCCTGCGGCGTCATGTTGTTCACGTAGCAGAAGTGCGCGCTGGCTGGTCCGAGACCGAGCGAGAACGTGGTGATCGCGCCGACGGCGACGGTGATGATGCGACGCATGTACATGAGAGACTCCTTCCTCGGGACAAGACGTGGAACTGCTCCTCCATGCTGGTCCTGTCGTCGCGACCTCGCAAGACCCGCACCCGGGCGGGCGTACCTGCTTGCTGAGCCAGGACGGCGGCTGCGCGTCGGCGTCACCAGGTCGGACGCAGCGGGAAACCGTCGTTGCCGTCGGCATCCACCTTCGCGCCCAGCACCTGCACGAGCTGCACCTCGTTGCGCTCGAAGCCGACCCGGCAGGCGGCCATGTAGAGCCCCCAGACACGGGCGGTGCCGATGCCGACCTCGTCGACCGCGGCGTCCCAGTGGGCGACGAGGTTGTCGTTCCAGTGCGCCAGCGTGCGTGCGTAGTGCACCCGCAGGTTCTCCGAGTGCATCACCTCGAAGCCGGCGTCCTCGGCCGCAGCGATGATCGTGCCACTCCCGGTGAGCTCACCGTCCGGGAAGACGTAGCGGTCGATGAACGCACCGGTCGGCTCGGGCCGGTTGTGGTGACGGGTGATGCAGTGGTTGAGCAGGCGCCCGCCGGGACGCAGCTTGCCGTGCAGGAACTCGAAGTAGGAGGGGTAGTTCTTGACCCCGATGTGCTCGGTCAGCCCGATCGAGCTGACCGCGTCGAAGTCGCCCTCGAGGACCTCGCGGTAGTCGAGGTGGCGGACCTCGGCGAGGCCGCTGAGGCCCTCGCGCTCGAGCATCTCCTGGGCGTAGGAGGCCTGCTCCAGGCTGAGGGTCACGCCGAGCACCTGCACGCCGTACTCCTTGGCGGCGTGCCGTGCCATCCCGCCCCAGCCGCAGCCCACGTCGAGCAGTCGCATGCCCGGCTCGAGCCCGAGCTTGCGCGCGACGAGGTCGAACTTCTCGAACTGGGCCTCCTCGAGCGTGGCGCCTTCGTGCGGGTAGACCGCGCAGGTGTAGGCCATCGACGGCCCGAGGACCATCTCGTAGAAGGCGTTCGACACGTCGTAGTGGTGGTGGATCGCCTCCGCGTCGCGCACCATCGAGTGGCGCAGACCCTCCATCACCCGGCGCCAGCGCGGCAGGTGCTCCTGCGGCGGGGGCGGCGGCGGCTTGAGGTTGGACAGCCCGAGCCCGCGCAGGATCGTCACGAGCTCGCCCGCCGAGGGCGTGCGGAACTTCGTGTGGTCCTTGATCTTCTGCATCGCCTCGTAGGGGTTGCCCGGGTGCGCGCCGTGCACGACGAGGTCGCCCGCGACGTAGGCGCGCGCCAGCCCGAGGTCCCCCGGGGCGGTGACGAGGTACTGCAGGCCGCGCTGGTTGACGAGCTCGAGGTGGATCTCGGCGTCCTCGGGTCCCGCCGAGCTGCCGTCGTAGGCCGTGAAGCGCACGGGCAGCCCGCCGCGCATCAGGTCGGCGACGACGTCACCGATCTTGAGAGTGGTCCTGGTGGTGGTCCTGGTGGCAGTGCTCACGGTGTCCCTCACTTCTTCCGGACGGTCTTGTCGAAGAGGCTGGTGAGTCGGTCGTCGGGGTCGTAGCGCTTCTTGACCAGCGCGAGCTCGGCGCCGCTGTAGAGGTCGTCGAAGGTGGCCCGGTCGTAGTAGGCCTCGGAGTAGAGAGACTTGTGCCCACCGAGCTCGTGCACCTTCTGCTCGATCGCGCGGTTGCGCGGGCCGTCGACCGCGTCCGGGCCGACGTGCACCGTGCCCCAGAAGCCGACGTTCACGTAGGTCTCCCCCGGCGTCAGCGGGTACGTCGTCCAGCTCCGACCGCCGACGGAGCCGGTCGCGACCAGCGGGCAGAGCCAGACCGGCCGCATCCCGATCTCGGTGTCGAACCACTCCAGGAACTCGGGCAGTCGCGCCACCGGCACCTCGATGTCCTGCACGACCCGCTCGCGCAGCGGCCGGCCGGCCCGCCGGTCGAGGCGGTCGGCGACGTCGAAGCGGCGGTCGAGCGCGAGCAGCCGCATGTAGACGTCGGAGCGGCGCAGCCGGCGCGGCCAGAGCCTGCGCACCAGGGGGTGCTGGGCCCCGAACGCGCCCGAGCACCAGAACCAGTCGGTGTCCCAGCGCCAGAGGTAGTCGTAGGCGGTCAGCCGGTCGGAGGGACGCTGCTGCACGGAGCGGAAGAAGACCTGCTGCCCGGTGTAGTCGCTGACCGGACCCGGCTCGTCGGTCCAGCGCGCGAGCGTCAGGTAGACCTCGCCGGGGGCGAAGGCGACGCCGTCGAGCCCGTCGACCCGCTCGCCGTCGTGGGTACCGGTCGAGACGATCTCCGCGATCACCCGGGGCAGGAGGTGGTCCTCCACGCGCACGTGACGCAGGGCGACGTAGGGCTCCACCGGCTCGAGGCGGATGCGCAGCCGGGTGGCGTAGCCGAGTGAGCCGTAGGAGTTGGGGAAGGCGTCGAAGAGGTCGTCGCCCGGCCGGGTCGTGACGACCTCGCCGGCCCCGGTGAAGACGTCCATCTCGAGCACCGACTCGTGCGGGAGCCCGTTGCGAAAGCTCGTCGACTCGATCCCGAGACCGGTGACCGCGCCGCCCAGCGTGATCGTGCGCAGCTGCGGGACGACGAGCGGGATCAACCCGTGCGGCAGGGTCGCGTTGACGAGATCCACGTAGGTGCACATCCCCTGCACCTCGGCGGTGCGTCCGTCGGGGTCGACCTCGATCACGCTGGTGAGCCCGGAGACGTCGAGGCCCGGCGCGCTGCTGGCGCTGCGGACCCGGAACAGGTTCGTCGTGGCCTTGGCCAGGCGCACCGGCGCGCCGGCCGGGATCGCGTCGTACGACGCCGCGAGCCGCGCGACCGCCCCGGCGTGCTGCTGCCAGGGTGAGGTGTCCGCGCGAAGATCCGACGTCACACCAGAAAACCTACTCCGGTCGACTCAGGTGCGGGCGGTATCGCCGATCGTGCCGCGTGGGTCGCCGAGGTGCACCGGCACGTCGGCCCCGCCGAAGTCGGCCAGGGCGGCCCGGTCGGAGTCGACGAGGACGGCGTCGTCGCCGAGCAGCACCGCGGCGCCGAGGCCCGAGGAGCCCGAGGCCACCGCCATGGCCACGCAGACCTGCAGCGCCGAGAGCTGCAGCGACGGCAGGTCGACGGTGGCGGCGGCGTAGGTGCGCCCGTCGGCGTCGCGGACGGCGGCGCCCTGGGCGGCGCCGACCCGGGCCCGCGTCGCGCGGGCCAGGGTCACGAGCTTGGCGTCCTCGGTGCTCAGGTCCATGCGCTCAGCCTAGTGCTGGGTGAGGTCGGCGATGACGGCCGTCTCCAGCTCACCGGTGTCGGGGGCGACGGCCGGGCGGGGCTCGGAGAGGCTGATCAGAACGGTGCTGATCTTGTTGCGGCGTCCGGCGGCGTCCTCGGCCTCGAAGGTGAGGCCGTGGGCCTCCACGTGCGAGCCGGGGATCGGGACCCGGCCGAGGTGCTTGGCCATCAGGCCGCCCACCGAGTCGACGTCCTCCTCCTCGACGTCGAAGCCGAAGAGCTCCTCCAGGTCGTCGATCGGGTAGCGCGAGGAGACCCGCCACGTCGGGAGGGGACCCTCGGAGACGTGCTCGACCTCGATCTCGTCGTCGTCGTACTCGTCGGTGATCTCACCGACGATCTCCTCGAGGAGGTCCTCGATGGTGATGAGCCCGGCGGTGCCGCCGTACTCGTCGACGACGACCGCGATGTGCTGGCGGTTGGCCTGCATGAAGGAGAGCTGCGCGTCGACCGGCTTGGACTCCGGCACCCACGAGACCGGACGCATGACCTCGTCGACCCGCTGGGTCAGCTCGACGTCGGGCGCCTCGAAGTCGCGGCGCACGATGTCCTTGAGGTAGGCGATCCCGCAGATGTCGTCGAGGTTCTCGCCGATCACCGGCACCCGGGAGTAGCCGCTGCGCAGGAAGAGCGACATCGTCTGGCGGAGGTTCTTGTGGCGCTCGATGTAGACGACGTCGTTGCGGGGCACCATCACCTCGCGCACGGTGGTGTCGCCGAGCTCGAAGACCGAGTGGATCATCTTGCGCTCGCCGGACTCGATGAGCGCCGAGGCCTCGGCGATGTCGACCATCTCGCGCAGCTCGGTCTCGGAGGAGAACGGACCCTCGCGGAAGCCCCGGCCCGGGGTGATCGCGTTGCCGACCAGGATCAGGACCCGCGGCAACGGGCCCAGGACCCGGGTGAAGAGGGTCAGCGGCCCCGCGGCGATCAGCGCGAACGTCTCGGCGTGCTGGCGACCCAGCGTGCGGGGCGCGACCCCGATCACGACGAAGGAGATGACCAGCATCACCCCGATCGTGATCAACGCCGAGTCCCAGCCACGACCGTCGACGATCGCGGAGACCTGGAGGGTCACGATCACGATCGCGGAGACCTCGGCGAGCAGCTCGAGGAACAGGGCGGTGTTGAGGTGGCGAGGTGCGTCCTCGAGCAGCGTGACCAGGCGCTTGGCGCCGGTGCGGCCCTCGGCGGCCAGCTCGGCAGCGCGAGCGCGCGAGAACGCCCCGATCGCCGCGTCGGCCGCGGTGAAGACCCCGGCGAGCACGACCAGCACGCCGGCGAGGGCGAACAGCAGCAGCTGGGTGCCGGTCATCGAGCCCGCCACTGAGCGAGCAGGGTGTCCTGGAGGCCGAACATCTCGCGGTGCTCCTCGGGCTCGGCGTGGTCGTAGCCGAGCAGGTGCAGGATGCCGTGGGTGGTGAGCAGCTCGATCTCGGCGAGGGTGCCGTGACCGGCGCTCGCGCCCTGGGCGGCGGCGATCGTCGGGCAGAGCACGAGGTCTCCGAGGACGCCCTCCTCGGGCTCCTCGTCGACGAGGCCCGGGCGCAGCTCGTCCATCGGGAAGGCCAGCACGTCGGTGGGCCCCTCCTTCTCCATCCACTGCTGGTTGAGCTCGGCGATGGTCGCCTCGTCGACGGCCTTGATGCACAGCTCGGCCTGCGGGTGGACCCGCATCTGGTCCATGACGAACCGGCTCAGGCTCGCGAGGTGCTTGACGTCCAGGGCCTGCCCCGACTCGTCGATGATCTCGATGGTCATCGGGGCTCAGCACTCCTGGTGGGTCCGGTGCGGGTGTCGGTGCGGGCCTCGAGACGGGCCTGGGTCTCGGCGTCGAACTCGTCGTAGGCCGCCACGATCTTGCCGACCAGCCGGTGGCGGACGACGTCGTTCGAGGTGAGGCGGTTGAAGGAGATGTCGTCGACCTCGTCGAGGATGCCCTCGATGATGCGCAGCCCGGACTTGGCGCCCGTGGGCAGGTCGACCTGGGTGACGTCGCCGGTGACGACGATCTTGGAGCCGAAGCCGAGTCGCGTGAGGAACATCTTCATCTGCTCGGGCGTGGTGTTCTGCGCCTCGTCGAGGATGATGAAGGAGTCGTTGAGGGAGCGCCCGCGCATGTAGGCCAGCGGGGCGACCTCGATCGTGCCGGCCGCGATCAGCTTGGGGATCGAGTCCGGGTCGATCATGTCGTGCAGGGCGTCGTAGAGCGGCCGCAGGTAGGGGTCGATCTTCTCGCTCAGCGTGCCGGGCAGGTAGCCCAGGCTCTCGCCGGCCTCGACGGCGGGGCGGGTGAGGATGATCCGGTTGACGTGCTTGGCCTGGAGCGCCTGCACCGCCTTGGCCATCGCCAGGTAGGTCTTGCCCGTGCCGGCGGGGCCGATGCCGAAGGTGATGGTGTGCCTGTCGATAGCGTCGACGTAGTGCTTCTGGTTGATCGTCTTGGGACGGATCGAGCGGCCGCGGTTGCTCAGGATGTTGAGTGACAACACGTCGGCGGGCTTCTCGGTGGTCTCGACGCGCAGCATGTCGATGACCCGCTCGACGGTCTCGCTGGTCATCCCCTGGCCGGTGCGGATGATCGCGACCAGCTCGTCGAGGAGGCGCTCGGCCAGGGCGACCTCGCCGGGCTCGCCGCGCAGCGTGATGCGGTTGCCCCGCACGTGCAGCTCGACCTTGAAGGCGCCCTCCATGATCCCGAGGAACTCGTCACCCGCCCCGAGCAGGCTGACCATGTTGATGCTGTTGGGGACCACCACGGTGTGGCGGGTCTGGAGGTCTCCGGAGTTCGAGTCGGTCATGGGTGCCCGGAAGGGCGGCCTTTCCGTCGGTTGCAGGTCGCTCCATGCTACGGGAGCGGCCAGGCACCACCCAACCGATATGGGCTCGCTCCCGTACCGTGGGGGCATGAGGGCTGACGGCCGCGCGGACGAGTTCGACGAGGACCACGCCCCGGACGACGACACGCCGCCCGACTGGTTTCCCGGCGAGCACCTGCCGGAGTACGCCCGGCAGATGGGGCTGACCCACCACGTGGCCGAGGGCGCCCTGCTCGACTTCGCCGGCAACCTGGACGGCGCCAAGCCGCTGCACCGCATCACCGCCTGGGTGCTGCTCATCGTCTTCGGCCTGCCGGTGCTCTTCGCGGTGCTCCGCTTGGGGTATGTCTTCCTCTGAACGGCCTGCTGGGAATTCCCCGGGGTGGCTGCGGTCGTCTTGCGGCTCACCGCGTCTCGATACGCCGGTGGCTCGCAGGCTCGCTCCCCGGCTACTCGACGACCAGGTCGTGGGGTCATCGAGTAGCGCGGTCAGGCGACGAAGGAGCCGACCGGGCGTATCGAGATGGACCGCACGTCCACTGACCACATCGA
>JBFJKO010000062.1:0-11025 GCA_041634935.1 Nocardioides sp. | reverse complement strand
AGGAACGCGGTGGTGATCTCGGCGAACTCCGCCGCGGCCTCGATCTGCGCCCAGTGCCCACAGTTGGGGAAGACGTGCAGCTGCGCCTTGGGGATGAGCTTGAGCGCCACGAGCGCGCCGTCGAGCGGGTTGACGCGGTCCTCGCGACCCCAGGTGAGCAGCGTGTGCTTGCGCAGCCGGTGCGCCTCGCGCCACAGCATGCCGTCCTCGGCGGTCTCGGGGTTCCAGAAGGACATCCCCATCGACCGCATCGCCTCCTGCGCGCCGGGCGCGGTCGCGTCGGCGAAGCGCTCCTCGACGAGCTCGTCGGTGACCAGGGACTGGTCGACGACCATCGTCGAGATGAAGGCGCGCAGCGCCTCGCGCGTCGGATTGGCCCCGAAGTCCATCAGCCGCTGCACCCCCTCGGTGGGGTCGGCGTGGAAGAGGTTGAGGCTCAGCCCGCCCGGGCCCATGAGCACCAGGCGACCGACCCGGTCGGGGTAGGTGAGCGCGAGCCGCATCGCCGTACCGCCGCCGAGGCTGTTGCCGAGCAGGTGCACCTTCTCGATGCCCAGCTCGTCGAGCAGCGCGACGACGTGGTCGGCGGCGTGGCGGTAGAAGTTGCCGACGACCGGGGGCTTGTCGGAGGCACCGAACCCCGGCTGGTCGACCAGCAGGGTGCGGAAGCGCTCGGCGAAGTGCGGCAGGGCCGGACCGAAGTTCGACCAGGCGCTGGCGCCGGGGCCACCGCCGTGGAGCATGACCAGGGGCAGTCCCCCGGCGACGTCCGGCGAGGTCTCCCCCGCCTCGTAGTAGTTGAGGGTGATCTCGCCGGCCTTGGCCGAGCGCCGAGTCGCTTCCTTCGAGAAGTCCGTCATCTGGCTCAGTACATCCCCGGGTCGATCTTGTGCCCGAACTCGTGGGCGCCGAACATCTGCAGCGCCCGCTCGGGGTCGTTGGCGGCGTGCACCCGGCCGGCGTGGGCGTCGCGCCACGCACGCTGCAGGTAGGTGCCCTTGGTCAGGGCACGACCACCGGAGGCCTCGAAGAGGGCGTCGATCGCGTCGATCGCGCGCTGGCTGCCGAGCACCTGGTCACGGCGGACCTTCAGCCGCGAGCGGAGCGGGATCTTCTCGCCCTTGGCGACGTAGGACTGCTCCTCGCGGATGTTGTTGACCAGCAAGGCCCAGGCGGCGTCGATCTCGGAGGACGCCTTGGCGATGCGGACGGCGGCGAAGGGGTCCAGCGACGCCTTCTCGCCGAGGTAGGCCGCACGCGAGCGCTTCTGCTGCATCTCGACGTGCTCGTCGTAGGCACCCATCGCCATCCCGATGATCGGGGTGGTGATGGTGCCGGTGAAGATCGAGTGGAACGGCAGCTTGTAGAGGTCGGAGGTGTTCTGCTCCTGACCCGGACCCCGGCACTGGCCGGTCTCGCCCATGCTGAGCGTGAACGCCTCGGGGATGAAGACGTCGTCGACGACGATGTCGTTGGAGCCGGTGCCGGCGAGGCCGACCATGTTCCAGACGTCGACGATCTCGTACTTCTCGCGGGGCACCATGAAGGTCTTGAAGTCGACGACCTGGCCGTCGGCGTTGAAGACGAGTCCCCCGAGCAGCACCCACGTGCAGTGGTCGCAGCCGGAGGAGAAGCTCCACTTGCCGGAGAGCTGGTAGCCGCCCTCGGCGACGGTGGCCTTGCCGGTCGGCGCGTAGGACGAGCTCAGGCGGGTGTTGGTGTCCTCGCCCCAGACGGCCTGCTGGGCCTCGTCGGAGAAGAGGGCGACCTGCCAGGGGTGCACGCCGACGACGCTGGAGACCCAGCCCGTCGAGCCGCAGGCCCCGGAGATGTCGCGCACGGCGGTGTAGAAGTCGACGGGGTCGGCCTCGAGACCGTCGAAGCGCTTGGGCTGGAGGAGCTTGAAGAACCCGGTCTCCTCGAGCTCCTTGATGGACGCCTCGGGGACGACGCGCAGACGCTCGGTCTCGTCCGCGCGCTCACGCAGCGTGGGAAGAACGTCGCGGACGCCGTCGAGGACTGCGGTGGCGGTAGTGGACATGGGGAGGGCTCCTGTCTGGATGCTTCTGGGACCAAGACTAGAACACGTTCTCGTTTTGGTCGAGTAGGGACACTCAACACGCCTCACCGACGGGCCAGTACACCCGCCGGTGGAGGCGGTCGGGACGGGTCAGCCGTTGGCGGCTTCCTTGTCGGCCTCGGCCCGCAGCATCAGGGCGATGTCGATGAGCTGGTCCTCCTGGCCACCGATGAGCTTGCGACGGCCGGCCTCGAGGAGGATCTTCGCGCCGGAGACGTCGTAGCGCTCCGCGGCGTTGCCGGCGTGCTTGAGGAACGACGAGTAGACCCCGGCGTAGCCCATCATCAGGGTCATCCGGTCGAGCTGGCACTCCTCGGGCATGGCCGGCTTGATGACGTCCTCGGAGGCGTCGACGATGGTGAGGAAGTCGACCCCGGTGCGCCAGCCGAGCTTGTCGCACACCCCGACGAAGGCCTCGAGCGGCGTGTTGCCCGCCCCGGCGCCGAAGCGTCGTACGGAGCCGTCGATCTGGGTGGCACCCGCACGGGCGGCGATCACGGTGTTGGAGACCCCGAGCCCGAGGTTCTCGTGGCCGTGGAAGCCGACGTCGGCGACGTCACCGATCTCGGCGACCACCGCGGAGACGCGGTCGGCGGTCTGCTCCATGACCAGGGCGCCGGCGGAGTCGACCACGTAGACGCACTGGCAGCCGGCGTCGACCATGATCCGCGCCTGCTTGGCGAGCACCTCCGGGGGCTGGGTGTGGCTCATCATCAAGAAACCGACAGTCTCGAGCCCGAGGTCCCGTGCGAGCCCGAAGTGCTGGATCGAGACGTCGGCCTCGGTGCAGTGGGTCGCGACGCGACAGATCTGCCCGCCGTTGTCCTGCGCGGCCCGGATGTCGTCCTTGGTGCCGAGGCCGGGGAGCATCAGGAAGGCGATCTTGGCGCGCTTGGCCGTCTCGGCGGCGATCCTGATGAGCTCCTGCTCCGGGGTGCGGGAGAAGCCGTAGTTGAACGACGACCCGCCGAGGCCGTCGCCGTGGGTCACCTCGATGACCGGGACCCCTGAGTTGTCCAAGGCCTCGACGATGTCGTGCACCTCGGTCGCGGTGAACTGGTGACGCTTGTGGTGCGACCCGTCGCGCAGGCAGGTGTCGGTGAGGCGGAGGTCGAGGTCGCCCCAGGGCTCGGTGCCGTGGGTGCCCGACCAGGTGCGGGACAGGACGTTGAGGTCGGTCGAGTCGGTCACGAGAGGGCTCCCAGCTTGGCGCGTGCGATGGTGTCGCCGACGCGCGTGGCGGCGGCGGTCATGATGTCGAGGTTGCCGGCGTACGGCGGCAGGAAGTCGCCCGCGCCCTCGACCTCGACGAAGATCGAGACCTTCGTCTGGCCCTGGGTCGCGGCCGAGGGCTCGTCGATCTGGGGCTCCTGGAGCAGCCGGTAGCCCGGGACGTACTCCTGGACCGCCTTCTCCATGGCGAAGACCGACGCGATGATCGCGTCGCGGTCGGCGTCCGGGGCGACGGCGCAGTAGATCGTGTCGCGCATGATCATCGGCGGCTCGGCAGGGTTGAGGATGATGATCGCCTTGCCGCGCTCGGCTCCCCCGATCGAGACCACGCCCGCGGACGTCGTGCTGGTGAACTCGTCGATGTTGGCGCGCGTGCCGGGGCCCGCGGACATCGAGGAGACCGACGCGACGATCTCGGCGTACGACACCCCCTGAGGGCCTGCGGCGCGCGAGACCGCGGCCACCATCGGGATGGTGGCCTGGCCGCCGCAGGTGATCATGTTGACGTTCGGCGAGCTCACGTGGGCGTCACCGTTGACGGGCGGGATCACCGCAGGTCCGACCGCCGCCGGGGTGAGGTCGATCGCGACGATGCCGGCCTCCTCGTAGCGCGGCGCGTACTCGCGGTGCACGTAGGCCGAGGTGGCCTCGAAGATCAGGTCGGGCAGGACGTCCTGCTTGAGGAGCCAGTCGACCCCTTCGTGCGACGCCTCGAGCCCCTGGCCCGAGGCGAGCTTGAGGCCCTCCGAGGCGGGGTCGACGCCGATCATCCAGCGTGGCTCGATGACCTCGCTGCGCAGCAGCTTGTACATGAGGTCGGTCCCGATGTTGCCGGGACCGACGATGGCGGCGGTGAGCTTCTTCTGCTCGGACACGTCTTCTACTCCTCGAACTCAACGCTCAGCGGGGCGAACCCACTGATCGACGCCACCACCCGATCACCCGGGACGAACGGCACGAACGGGCCCAGGGCCCCGGACAGAATCAGGTGGCCGGCGCGCAGCGGGTCTCCGAAGCGAGCGGCCTGGACGGCGAGCCAGCGCAGCGCCTCGAGCGGGTCGCCGAGGCAGGCGGCGCCGGTGCCGGCCGAGCGCTCCTCGCCGTTGATGGTCAGCGACATCGTCGCGTCGACGGGCTCGACCTCGGCGAGGGTGCGGGCGTCGGCGGCCCCGACGACGAACAGGCCGCTGGAGGCGTTGTCGGCGACGGTGTCGGTGAACCCGATGTCCCACGCCGCGATGCGCGAGTCGACGATCTCGAGCGCGGGGAGCACCGAGGCCACCGACTCGCGCACGAGGTCGAGGGTGATCTCGTCCTCGGGGACGTCGAGGTCGCGGCCCATCACGAACGCCACCTCGGCCTCGACCCGCGGCTGCACGAGCGTGCGCATCGAGATCGGCGCGGCACCGGGCGCGGCGCCGTCGCTGACGTCCATGTCGCTGAGGAGGTAGCCGAAGTCGGGCTGGTCGACCCCGAGCTGGTCCTGGACGGCCTTCGAGGTCGCCCCGATCTTGCGGCCGACGACCGTGGCGCCGCCGGCCAGCCGGCGCTGGACGAGCCCCTGCTGGACGGCGTACGCGGCGGGCAGGTCGTCGGTGCCGATGAGGTCACGCACCGCGGCGCACGGGACCCGCGTCTGCTGGGCGTCGGCCAGTCGGTCGACGGCGGCCTGGATGGCGTCCTGAGAGGTCACCGCGCCATAGTAGAACCTGTTACAGTTTTGCGCCATGAGCACCCCATCCTCCCTCCCCGCCGAGGTCGACGTCGTCGTCGTCGGAGCCGGCGGCGCCGGCATGAGCGCGGCGCTGGCCGCCGGCACGCGCGGCCTCGACACCGTGCTGCTCGAGAAGAGCGGCCACTTCGGCGGGTCGACCGCCCGCAGCGGCGGCGGTGTGTGGATCCCGGGCAACTACGCCCTGCAGGAGGCCGGCCAGGCCGACCCGATCTCGGAGTCCAAGCGCTACCTCGACGCGATCGTCGGCGACGTCGTGCCGAAGGCCCGCCGCGACACCTACCTCGACCGCGGGCCGGAGGTGATGGACTTCATCAAGGCCAACACCCCGCTGCGCTTCACCTGGGTGCCCGACTACGCCGACTACCACCCCGAGGCGCCCGGCGGACGGGTCAAAGGGCGCAGCTGCGAGCCGATCCCGATGGACGCCAGCTTCCTGGGCGACGAGCTCGACCGCCTGCACCCGCAGTACACCAAGGCGCCGGCCAACATGATCGTCACGCAGGCGATGTTCCGGAAGATCAGCCTGGGCATGCGCACCCTCGGCGGCCCGGTCACGATGGTCCTCGTCGTCCTGCGCCGCCTGCTCGCGGGCCTGCGCGGCCGGCGGATGTATGCCATGGGCAACGCGATCGCGATCGGCCTGCGCAAGGGGCTCATCGACGCCGACGTGCCGCTGCACTACGACACCGAGCTGCTTGACCTCGTCGTCGAGGACGGCCGGGTCGTGGGCGTCCGCGTGGCGCACGGGCCCGACCGCACCGAGCACGTCGTACGAGCGCGTCGCGGCGTGATCCTCGGCAGCGGCGGCTTCGAGCGCAACCTCGAGCTGCGCGAGCTCTACCAGCCCAAGCCGACCTCGATCGACTGGACCACCGGCTCGCAGTTCAACACCGGCGCGGGTCTCGTGGCCGGCATGGCCGCGGGCGCGGAGACCGACCTGCTCGACGACTCCTGGTGGGGCCCGACGATCCCGCTCCCGAGCGGACCGTGGTTCTGCCTGGCCGAGCGCAACCTGCCCGGCTCGATCATCGTCAACCAGGCCGGCGAGCGCTACATGAACGAGGCGCTGCCCTACGTCGAGGCCGTGCACGAGATGTACGCCGGCGAGGCCACCGGGGTCGGCCACGTGCCGAGCTGGATGATCATCGACCAGCGATACCGCAACCGCTACCTCTTCGCCGGGCTCTTCCCGCGCCAGCCCTTCCCGGGTCGTTGGTACAAGATGGGCACCGTCAAGAAGGCCGCCACGGTCGCCGGGCTGGCTGCCGAGATCGACGTCCCGGCCGAGGCGCTCAGCGCCACGCTGGAGCGCTTCAACGGCTTCGCCCGCACCGGTGAGGACGCCGACTTCCGGCGCGGGGAGTCGGCGTACGACAAGTACTACTCCGACCCCACGGTCAAGCCGAACCCGTCGCTGCACGTGATCGACGAGGCGCCTTTCTACGCCGTCAAGATCGTGCCGGGCGACCTCGGCACGAAGGGCGGGCTGGTGACCGACGAGCGGGCACGGGTGCTGCGACCCGACGGGTCGGCGATCGCCGGGCTGTACGCCGCCGGCAACGTGTCGTCCGCGGTGATGGGCCGGACCTACGCCGGCCCGGGCGCCACGATCGGGCCCGCCCTCGCGTTCGGCTACCTGGCCGCCGAGGACATCGCCGCGAGCGTGCCGGCCACCCCGACCTCGTCCCCCCAGCGTGAGCAGGAGACCGCCTGATGCCCATCGACCCGTCCGTCGCGATCGGCGCCGACCTCGGCGCCCGCACCTTCTCGTGGACCGAGAGCGACGTGCTGCTCTACCACCTGGGCATCGGCGCCGGCTCCCGCGAGGGTGACAACCTCTCCCCGCAGGCCCTCGCCTACACCTTCGACGGCCCGGCGCTCCAGGTGCTGCCGTCGTTCGGTGTCGTGGCCCCGACGTTCCACGAGACCGACCCGCCCCCGCTCGACCTGCCCGGCTGCGACATCAACCTGGCGCAGGTCGTGCACGGCGCGCAGTCGATCAGCGTGCACGCTCCACTGCCCACCTCCGGCACCGCGACGATCCGCACCACGATCAGCGACGTCTGGGACAAGGGCAAGGCTGCCGTGATCTGGCAGGAGGGTGTCGCGACCGCCGGCACCGACGGCGACGGCGAGGTGCTGTGGACCGTGCGCTCCTCGATCTTCGTCAAGGGCGAGGGCGGCTGGGGCGGTGACCGCGGGTCGTCGCAGGCCGTCGAGCTGCCCGAGCGCGAGCCGGACGCCGTCACGTCGTACGCCGTGACGCCGCAGCAGGCGCTGCTCTACCGGCTGTGCGGTGACCGCAACCCGCTGCACGCCGACCCCGACTTCGCGAAGGCGGCCGGCTTCCCGGCACCGATCCTGCACGGTCTGTGCTCCTACGGCATCGTGCTGCGCGAGCTCACCGACGCGCTGCTCGACGGCGACGCGACCGCGGTGGCCGGCTTCGGGGGCAGGTTCTCCGGTGTCGTGTTCCCCGGCGAGACCATCGGCGTGCGCGGCTGGCGCGAGGACGGGCGCATCGTGGCCTCGGCTGCGATCGTCGGCGGCCCCCGCGACGGCTCCCCCGTGCTGGCCGACGTGGTGCTCGACCTCGCCTGAACGTGGACCCGGGTCTCCACTAGGTTGGCGCGCGTGACGATCCTGGGCACTCCGCTGAGTCCGACCTCCACCCGCGTCCTGCTGCTCGGCTCCGGCGAGCTCGGCAAGGAGCTCGTGATCGAGCTGCAACGGCTCGGGGTCGAGACCATCGCGGTCGACCGCTACGCCGACGCCCCGGCGATGCAGGTCGCGCACCGCAGCCACGTCATCGACATGCTCGACGCGGCCGAGGTACGGCGCGTCGTCGAGCTCGAGCAGCCGCACTGGGTCGTGCCGGAGATCGAGGCGATCCATACGCCGACCCTGCGCGAGCTCGAGGCCGAAGGGGTGACGGTCATCCCGACCGCGCGGGCCGCGTGGCTGACCATGGACCGTGAGGGCATCCGCCGGCTGGTGGCCGAGGAGCTCTCGGTGACCACGTCGCCGTACCGCTTCGCGGACACGGCCGAGGAGTTCGCAGCCGCCGTCGACGCGATCGGCATCCCCTGCGTCGTGAAGCCGGTGATGTCGTCGTCCGGCAAGGGCCAGTCGGTGGTGCGCTCCCCCGCCGACGTCACCACGTCGTGGGACTACGCCCAGTCCGGCGGCCGCGCCGGTCAGGGGCGGGTGATCGTCGAGGGCTTCGTGCCGTTCGACTACGAGATCACCCTGCTCACGATCAAGCACGCCTCCGTGGAGGCCCCCGAGGACCCCACCCGCGACACGATCTCCTTCTGCGCCCCCATCGGCCACGTGCAGGTCGACGGCGACTACCGCGAGTCGTGGCAGCCGCAGCCGATGGACGCCGGCGTGCTCGCGGCGGCCGAGCAGATGGCTGAGACCGTCGTGCGCGAGCTGTGCGGCACGACCGGGCGCGGGCTCTTCGGCGTCGAGCTGTTCGTGCGTGGCGACGAGGTCATCTTCTCCGAGCTCTCCCCGCGTCCCCACGACACCGGCCTGGTCACCCTGGTCTCCCAGGACCTCTCCGAGTTCGCGCTGCACGCGCGCGCGATCCTCGGCCTGCCGATCCCGTCGGTGCGGGCCCGCGGAGCCGCGGCCTCGTGCGCCGTGCTGGTCGAGGGCGACCGGGTGGCCCCTCGCTTCGCCGGCATCGAGCGGGCACTCGCCGCGCCCGACACCCAGGTGCGGGTCTTCGGCAAGCCGGAGGTTGCGGGGCGTCGTCGGATGGCGGTCACGCTGGCCCTCGGCGAGGACGTCGACGCCGCACGTGCGACCGCCCGCGACGCCGCGGCGCACATCTCCGTCATGGAATAGCGCGCTCGTTCGTCCGGTTCGTCCGAGCAGCAGCCTGAACGTCAGGCCCTGCTCTCGATGGAAGGCGAACCATGCCCACTCGTACCGCACGCACAGCTTGGAACGGCACCCTGCAGGACGGCTCCGGTCAGGTCGAGCTCACCAGCTCGAAGGTCGGCACCTACGACGTCTCCTTCCCCAAGCGGGCAGCCGAGGACGCCGATGGCACCACCAGCCCCGAGGAGCTGATCGCGGCTGCGCACTCGTCCTGCTTCGCGATGCAGCTGTCCGCGGTCATCGCCGAGGCCGGCGGCACGCCGCAGGCCCTCGACGTCACCGTCGACGTCTCCCTCGGCGAGGACCCCGCCGGCGGCTTCCGTCTGACCGGCATCAAGATCACCGTGCGCGGGGAGGTGGACGGCCTCGACGAGGCCGGCTTCGTCGAGGCCGCCCAGAGCGCGAAGGCGGGCTGCCCGGTCAGCAAGGCCCTCACCGGTGTCGAGATCACCCTAGACGCAGCGCTCGAGAGCTGAGCGAAGGCACTCAGGTGAGCGGCTTGCGGGCGAGCACGTAGAGCCGCTCTCGTTGTTCACCGCGGGCCGCCACCGGCCCGCGGTGATACCACTCCGCGTCCACCAGCCCGGCTTGCGCCATCAGCTGCACGACCTCGGCCGGTGCGTGCAGCACGAAGTCGAGCGCGATGTCGTGGTCGAACCAGGACTCCTGGCGGACGATCTCCGCGCCTGCGTGCAACGCGAGCAGCAGGGATCCTCCGGCGGCCAGCGGGCGGGTCAGGGACTCCAGTGCCTGCGGCAGCTCCGAGGGCGCGAGGTGGATCAGGGAGTACCAGGCGACCACGGCGCCCCAGCCCTCGGCGTTCGTCGGGCGCATCAGTCGGCGCAGGTCGCCGACGGAGTAGGTCGTGCTGGGGTGGCGGGAGCGGGCCTGCTCGACCATCTGCGGGGAGAGGTCGATGCCGGTGGCGTCGGCGCCCTGCTGGGCGAGGTAGGCCGTGACGTGACCGGGCCCGCAGCCGACCTCGACCACCGGGCCGGGGCCAGCGGCGACGCGGTCGAGGAGCATCCGCTCGAACGGCAGGCCCGCCAGCTCGTCGACAAACGTCTCGGCATAGGCCTCGGCCACGGCGTCGTACGACGTGCGCACCGTGGCGTCGCGGGCATCGGGGCCAGCGGCGAGCACCGCCTCGCGGTCGACTGCCGCGACCGGACCGGGCGCGGGGACGACGTCGTCGCTCGGGCCGAGCAGGTGGACCCAGCGGTGGTCCTGCTCGCGGGGCCGCTTCGGCTGCTGCTGCACCAGCGCGGGCACCGCGGCCGCCATCCGCGTGAGGCAGGCCTCCACCTCGGCGCGGTCGGCGAACGCGTGCAGCCGCTCGGTGCGGGTCTTGAGAGCCCCGGGCGCCTGCGGCCCGCGTAGGAGGAGGACCGTCAGCAGCGCGCGCTCATCGGGAGCCCAGTCGTCGCGGGCCGCGATGGTCTGCACGTACTTGAGCGTGCGCCGGCCGGAGTCCTGCCACGTGACCGCGACGAGGCCCTGCTCCTTGAGCGAGCGCAGCGCCCGGTGGACCGTCGCCTCGTCGTAGCCGGTCACGGGCTCGCGGCTGCTCGACTGGTTGCACGCGGTGATCACGGCATTGACCGACATCGGGTAACTCGCCGGGACGGTGACCTCCTTCTCCAGGAGACTGCCCAGGACGCGTTGCTCTTCGGCGGTCAGCACGGGGAGGTCGGCCACACCGGCAGCGTAGCCGTGGCCACCGTCGGCCGACCGTGTCCTAGTGGTCGACGAGGGTGGGTCGGGCGGCGAGGGTCTCGAGCGAGACCGCGGTGCCGGGGACGGTGAGGGTCTCGGGGATGGCGGTCCAGGGGCCGCCGTTGAGGCGGTAGCGGCCGGTGTAGGTGGTGTCGAGACTCGGGGCGAAGGTGTCGACGGCGGCGTAGTCGTGGGTGATCTCGAGGGCCGGGTTCGGCGCCCCGGGTGTCGTGGTGCGCGAGGTGGTGCCGTCGCCGAAGCGCCACGTGTAGGTGGTCGGGGTGGCCTCGATCAGGACGTCCTGGTTGAGCCGGCGCACGCTCTGGCGGGTCGGGCGGTCGTTGTCGGTGTAGAAGTTGGTCGCGAAGTT
>JBFJKO010000061.1:0-11027 GCA_041634935.1 Nocardioides sp. | reverse complement strand
TGTGGGCCGCGCGGGCCTTGGCCAGCAGCTCCTGGGCGATCTGGAGGTTCTCCTCCAGCGGCACGGCCGAGCCGTCCCACATGTGCGACTGGAACAGCGGCGCCTCGCCGCGCGCGACGCGCTCGGCCGAGATGTCGAGGAGCGGGCGCACGAAGCCGTCCAGCTTGTCCTTGGGGCAGTGGTCGGTGTGCAGCGCGATCTGCACGTCGTAGTGCTTGGCGACCTCGGCGGCGTACGCCGCGAAGGCCAGCGAGCCGGTGACCATGTTCTTGACCGAGGGCCCGGAGAGGTACTCCGCGCCTCCCGTCGAGACCTGGATGATGCCGTCGGAGCCGGCGTCCGCGAAGCCCTTGAGGGCCGCGTTGAGCGTCTGGGACGAGGACACGTTGATCGCGGGGAACGCGAAGGAGCCGGCCTTCGCGGCGTCCAGCATCTCGGCGTACTTCTCAGGGGTGGCGATGGGCATGATCTGGCTCCTCGAAAGCGGCGTCGGTCTCGGGGCTCACCCTAGTCCCAGCGGCTCGCAGCGGTGGCGGCGTGCCAATGTCACACTCCCGACGCCGTGACCGCGGCTCGCCGCACCTCGTTGTCCCGGCATGAGAACCCGCCGTCTCCTCCCCCTCGTCGCCGGCACCTGCGCCGCCGTCCTGCTGCCGCTCGCCGCGGCCGCCGAGCCCACCGCTCCCGCACCGGGTGGCGCGGAGCAGAGCAGCACGACGCTCTTCTCGCCCCAGCTGATCTCGGTCCGTACGCCGAGCGCGGCCGACCGCGCGACGCTCGCGGCCCTGCGTCTCGACGGCACCGAGCACGCCGGCCACGACGAGGCGACCGTCGTCGTGCACACCGCCGCCCAGCGCGCGGCCCTGGCCGCCAGCGGGCTCGACACCCGGGTCGAGATCGGCGACCTCCTGCTCCACGAGGCCCGCAACAACCTGGCCAACGCCGCCTACGCGGCCCGCACCACCCGTTCACCGCTGCCGAGTGGCCGTGACACCTACCGCACCCTGGCCGACTACGAGAGCGAGATGCGCACCCTCGCCCGCACCCACCGCGGCCTGGTCAAGCGCTTCACGCTGCCGCACCGCACCCTCGACGGGCACGACGTGCACGGCCTCGAGATCGCCCGGCGCGTGCGCACCGCCCAGGACGGCCGCCCCACGCTGCTCATGGTCGGCCTCCACCACGCGCGCGAGTGGCCCTCCGGCGAGCACACGATGGAGTTCGCCCACGACCTCGTCAACGGCTTCGGCTCCGACCGGCGGATCACCCGGTTGCTGAGGAAGGTGCGCGTGGTCGTCGTACCGGTGGTCAACGTCGACGGCTTCGACCTCTCGCGCACGTCGGGCGGACTGATCGACCTCAACGTGCTCAACCCCCTCGACCCGACCGACGAGGTGCTGCCGGTGGCCACCCAGGCGACCCCGGGCTTCGCCTACCTGCGCAAGAACTGCCGCCTGGTGGACGGCGTCGACACCCCCGACGGCACGTGCGCCGCACAGCTCAGCACCCCGGCCGGCTTCAGCCTCGGGGTCGACCTCAACCGCAACTACGGCATGTGGTGGAGCGGCCCGGGCTCCGCCGGCACCCTGCCGGATGCCGAGTCCTTCACCGCCGGCCTCACCGACCCTCGCTACCACGGGGCCGCGGCGTTCTCCGAGCCGGAGACGCGCAACGTGCGCAGCCTGGTCCTCAGGCGTCCCGTCACCACCCTGATCACCAACCACACCTTCGGCGACCTCCTGCTCTACCCCTTCTCGGGCGCCCCCGACCACGTCTCCGAGACCGGCCGTCAGGTCGGGCTCGCGCGCGACGACCGGGCCCTGCACGAGCTCGCCGAGGAGTTCGCCGCGAAGAACGGCTACACGCCCCAGCGCAGCCACGCGCTGTACGACGGCATGGGCACCACCGAGGACTGGGCCTACGGCGCGACGGGCACCTTCGGCTACACGTTCGAGATCGGCCCCACCGAGTTCCACCCGCCCTACGAGGTCGTGGTCGACCACTACGTCGGCACGGGCGAGCACGCCGGCCAGGGCAACCGGGCGGCCTACCTCCTGGCGCTCGAGCACGCCGCCGACCCGCGCCGCCACTCGGTCATCGCCGGCCGCGCCCCGGCCGGGTCGCGCCTGGTGCTCACCCGCAACGCCGACACCCCGACCTGGGACGGCGTGGCCACGGCACGCTCCACGATGTCGCTGCGGGTGCCGGCGTCGGGTCGGTTCACCTGGCACGTCAACCCCTCGACCCGTCCGATCGTCGAGGGCACCGAGCGCTACCGGCTCGAGGTGCGCCAGGGCGGGCGTCGACTCGAGCGCCGTGCGGTGCGTGTGGACCGCGGCGAGCGGGTGCGCCTCGACCTGCGGCGGTGACCCCTGGGGATGAGTCCGGGGCACCCCGCTCCCCCTAGCCTCGGGTCATGGACCGCCACCGCACCCTGACCACCAGCAGTCGGTCGGCGACCGTCGAGCGCTCCGTCGACGAGGTCTGGGACGTCGTCGCGTCCGGCGCCGAGGGCCCCCAGTGGTACGTCGACGCCGCGCCGTTCGTCTTCCGCGGCGGCGTCGACCGCCTCGTCGGTGGGGCCGGACGACGGCACCGCCCGCCGGGCCGACCGCGCCTGGCCACCGGCGACCAGGTGGGCTTCTGGAAGGTCGTCGAGGCCGACCACGCCCACCGTCGCCTGCTGCTCGAGGCGCAGGTGCGCGCGCCGGGACGGGTCACCCTCGAGGTCCACGTCGCGGAGGACGAGGCCGGCTCGGCGCTCGACCTCACCGTCGCCCTCGAGCCCCGCGGTCCGCTCGGCGCCGTCTACCTCGTCGCCGACCTCCCGGCCCGCGCCGTCGTCACCGAGCTCACCATGCTGCACCTGCTGACCGTGCTGCGCCGTCCGGCAGGAGCGGGACACGAAGCAGACGCCCCTCGGGGGTGAGGCCTCGGAGCCCGACGGCTCCTAGCGTGTGCAGCATGAGTCTCAACAAGGGCGACAAGGTCACCTGGAACACCCCGCAGGGGAAGACGACAGGCACCACGGTCGAGAAGAAGACCACGACCTTCCAGCACGACAAGCAGAAGTTCGACGCCAGCGACGACGAGCCCTACTGGATCGTGGAGTCGGAGAAGACCGGCGCGACGGCGGCCCACAAGGAGTCCACGCTCGAGCGTGCCTAGGCTGACCGTGTGACAGGAGCGGCAGGGACGGCAGCCGCGCGACCCGACGCCGTCCGAAGGGCCTGGTGGCGCCTGGGCGCCTGGTCGACGGCCCTGAGCGCGGTCGGGCTGACCACCCTGTTCCTGCTGCCGCTCTCGCGCGAGCAGGTCACCGGCGCCATCGAGCCGTTCGGGGCGCTGGCGCCCGCGGCCTACGTGCTGGTGGGCGCGCTGCTCGGCATGGTCTTCGTGCCGGGTCCGCTCCTGGCCGGCGTCAGCGGCGCCCTGTTCGGCACCGGCACCGGCTTCGTGGTGACGACCTGCAGCGCCACCCTCTCGGCCGTGCTGACCACCCTCGTCAGCCGCCGGGCCGGCCGCGCACCCCTGGAGACGGTCTCCGGCGAACGCGCGAGCGCCCTGGTGGCCCTGGCGCGACGTCGCGGGTTCGTGGTGGTGGTGCTCCAGCGGTGGATCCCCGGGCTTCCCGACTCGGCGTTCTCCTACGTGTTCGGAGCGGTCGGCATCGGTGTGCCGGCGGTGGCCCTCGGCACCCTCGTGGGGTCGGCCCCACGGGCCTTCGCCTACACCGCGCTGGGCGACGCCGCGGTCACCCAGGACGGTCCGCTGGCCCTGGTCGCGCTGGTCGTCGGAGCCGCGACCTCGGTGGTCGGGCTCGTGCTCGGCGCCCTCGTCGTACGGCGTCATCGGCGCGCCGAGGCGGTCCGACGTGCACCGGCCCAGACGCCGCGGCCGTGACCTGACACGCGTTTGGTCGTTGAGGAGGACGACCGCACACTCGGCCGATCCTCCCAGGAGACCGCTTCATGTCACTCCCCCTTCGGCGCCCCCGGCGTCGTCCCGCAGCCCTCGCTGCCGCCTGCGCACTGTCGCTGGCGGCCACGATGGCCCCGCTCACCCAGGTCGCCTCGAGCGCCCAGGAGCCCCCCGCACCGCTCGACGCCGGAGTGAGCGACTTCTTCGCCCCGCGTCTGGTGACCGTCGACGTCGGCGGCCCGGAGGACAAGGACCGGCTGCAGAGCCTCGGCCTCGACCTCACCGAGCACGCCGGCCACGACTACGTCGAGGTCGTGGTGCACACCGCCGCCGACCTCCGCTCGCTGGTGGACAACAAGTTCGACTACGACGTGCGGATCCCCGACCTGATCCGTCGCGACCTCGAGATCCGCGAGCTGGACAAGGCCTACGCGGCTCGCGTCGGCACGTCGCCGCTGCCGTCGGGTCGCACCGGCTACCGCACGCTCGCCGACTACAACAACGACCTGACCGAGCTGGCGAAGAAGCACAAGAAGATCGTCAAGCGCATCAAGCTGGCCCGCCCGACCATGGACGGTCGCGACGTCTACGGCGTCGAGATCGGCAAGGGCGTGCGCAAGGCCAACACCGGCAAGCCGACGTTCCTGCTGATGGGGCTCCACCACGCCCGCGAGTGGCCCTCCGGCGAGCTCGCGATGGAGTTCGCGATCGACCTGGCCACGAGCTACGGCAAGAACAAGCAGATCACCGGCCTGCTCAAGAAGGCCCGCGTGATCGTGGTGCCCGTGGTCAACGCCGACGGCTTCCACCTCTCGCGCACCGACGGCGAGTACGTCGACCTGCGCGACCTCAACGACTACGACCCGCTCGGGGGCACGACCAGCATCCTGGCCACGCCCGGGCGCGCCTACATGCGCAAGAACTGCCGCATCGTCGACGGCGAGGACACCCCCGACGGCTCGTGCGCCGCCCTGCTCGCCACCCCCGGCGGCTTCGGCGCCGGCACCGACCTCAACCGCAACTACGGCGGCCTGTGGGGCGGCCCGGGTGCCGACACCAACAACGCCGGCCCGACCTACCGCGGTGCGGAGGCGTTCTCGGAGCCCGAGACGCAGAACATCCAGGACCTGGTCCGCACCCGCAACATCACGATGCTGATCAGCAACCACACGTTCTCCAACCTGCTGCTGCGGCCCAACGGCGTCAACCCGACGACGATCGGGTCCGACGGGCTCCCCGTCGGCGACGCGCCCGACGAGCACGACCTGAAGGAGCTCGGTGCCAAGATCACCGCGCAGAACGGCTACCAGAACATCCACGGCTGGCAGCTCTACGACACCACCGGCACCACCGAGGACTACAGCTACAACGCCACCGGCGGCTTCGGCTACACCTTCGAGATCGGCCCCAACGAGTTCCACCCGCCGTTCGAGCAGGTCGTCGACGAGTACGTCGGCGCCGGCAAGTTCGCCGGCAAGGGCAACCGCAAGGCCTACATCATCGCGCTCGAGCACGCGGTCGACGCGCGCTACTCGGGCACGCTGAAGGGCAAGGCTCCCAAGGGCGCCACGCTGCGCCTCTCGAAGACCTTCGACACCCCCACGTGGGACGCCTCCTTCGAGGACTTCATCGACACCTCCATCACGGTGCCGAAGTCGGGCCGCTTCTCCTGGATCGTCAACCCCTCGACCCGCCCTGCCGTGGCCTCGAAGACCTACGAGGTCCCGGAGAAGGAGCCGTTCGCCTCGCAGGTCGACACCGAGCCCGTCGCTCCCCCGCTCGGCCACACCGACATCGAGTTCGTGCTGCCGCGCACGGCGTCGCTCGTCGACATCGACCTCGACTGGTCGACCCCGGACGACCTCGACCTCGAGGTCTACCGCCAGGTCGGCGACAAGATGATCGAGGTCGGCTCGTCGGGCAACGCCCCGGCCGAGAAGGAGAAGGTCACCCTGGTCGACGCCGGACAGGGCACCTACGTCATGCGGGTCGTCAACTACGCGTCGGCCGCCCCGACGTTCACCCTCACCACCGAGGCGTTCGACTCGATCACCAAGACGACCAAGGGCGCCAAGGAGCGCTACACGCTCACCTGTGAGCGCAAGGGCAAGGTGAAGGCCACCAAGACGGTCTTCATCGACCGTGGCCAGGTCAAGAAGTTCAACTTCCGCAAGGCCTGCCGCTGATCGCCTTGATCAGCTGAGCTCCCCCCTCTCGCCGAGTCGGTGCGTCTACGCGCCGACTCGGCGAGAGGCTTTTTCGGGGTTCGGGTCAGCCGCGCCAGGCGCCGGCGGAGAGGTCGCCGGAGAGGTCGGCGTGCTCGCGCACCCAGGAGTGCATCGCGATGGCCGCGGCTGCTGAGGCGTTGATCGAACGCGTCGAGCCGAACTGCGCGATCGAGAACGTGCCGGCGCAGGCCGCCCGGGCCGCCTCGGAGAGCCCCGGGCCCTCCTGGCCGAAGAGGAAGCAGACGCGGCGCGGGAGCGTCATCGTCTCGAGGTGCTCCGAGCCGGGCAGGTTGTCGATGCCGAGCAGCGGCACCGGCCCCCCGTCATACGACGCCAGGTAGGCGGCGAGGTCCTCGGCGCTCTCGTGGTGGCGCACGTGCTGGTAGCGGTCGGTCACCATCGCGCCGCGGCGGTTCCACCGGCGCTTGCCGACGATGTGCACCTCGGCGGCGAGGAAGGCGTTGGCCGAGCGCACGATCGCGCCGATGTTGAAGTCGTGCTGCCAGTTCTCGATCGCGACGTGGAAGCCGTGGCGCCGGGTGTCGAGGTCGGCGCGGATCGCCTCGAGCGACCAGTAGCGGTAGCGGTCGACGACGTTGCGTCGGTCGCCGTGCTCGAGCAGCTCGGGGTCGTAGACGCTGTCGGGCTCGCCGACCCCCTCGGGCCAGGGCCCTTGCCAGGGTCCGACGCCGACCTCGTACGCCTCGGCTGTCGCCTCGCCCGTCTGGTCGCGCGTCCCCTCGCCCGTCGCTTCGTCCACGGCGCCGACCGTAGCGGCCCGGCTCGATCTCAGCACGATCCCAGGGCGATCCGGGGTCGGACTCACCCACGCGAGCAGGGCTCGGCCGGTACCGTGTCGAGGTGACCTTGCTGGCCGCGCTCCCGACCATCGCCGAGTCCCTGCAGCCGATGCTGTTCGGGATCAAGTGGCTCGACCCGTCCTACCTGCAGATGGAGTTCGGCGGCGCATTCATCTACCTCGCGCTCGCCATCATCTTCGTGGAGTGCGGGCTCTTCTTCCCCTTCCTCCCCGGCGACACCCTGCTCTTCGCGCTCGGCCTCTTCATCGCCGGGGGCAGCACGACGGGCTACACGGCGTTCGGCCTGGAGAACAGGCCGGTCGAGCTGGTGCTGGCCATGCTGGCGCTTGTCGTGGCCGCCTTCGCGGGCAACGTCGCCGGCTACGAGATCGGCCGCAAGATCGGGCCCCCGCTCTACCAGCGCAACGGCCGGTTCCTGAAGAAGAAGTACTTCGACCAGACCGGGGTGTTCTTCGACCGCCACGGCAACAAGGCGCTGGTGATCGGCCGGTTCGTGCCGTTCGTCCGCACCTACATCACGGTCGTGGCCGGGGTGACGCGGATGGACCGGCGTCGCTTCCTCACCTGGAGCCTCGTCGGCGCCGCCCTGTGGGTCGTCAGCCTCGTCCTGCTCGGTTTCTTCCTCGGCAAGGCAGTGCCGTCCCTCGGGCAGAACATCGACTACGTGATCCTCGCGATCCTGGCCTTCAGCGTGTTCCCGCTGAGCTACGAGTGGTACAAGCACCGCACGCAGGGCCACGCCCAGGACCTCGAGCAGGCCGCTCGCGACGGCGCGGTGTCGGCCCGCCTCGAGGCAGAGGCCGAGGCCTGATCGCTCAGCGCAGCGGCTTGGCGAACCACACCGTGCGGTGGCTCCAGTCGCCGGGCCCACGTCGTACGCCGGAGCACACCGCGATCGCCAGGCGGCCCGGACCGTCGGTGCGGTAGTAGCGCTTGTAGCGCTTCTCGGCCGGCACCTGCACGCGGGCGATGACCTCGTAGCAGCGCTGCTGGCCGCGCTTGCCCCGGACGACGATGCGGGCGCCCTCGTAGAGCCGGTTGATGAGCACGTTGCCGAGCGCCGAGCCGTCGGGGTAGGTGTGGGCGTTGAGCTTGACGACCCCGCGCTTGGCGCCGGCCTTGATCTTGTCCTGCGCGTCCCAGGCGAGCTGGCGCTTGCCGCGGTCGGTGAGCGGGGGCGACTTCGGGACGTTGTGGGAGTCACGGCCCAGCGCGAGCACGGTGCGCTTCTTGGTGACCTTCTTGATGCCGAGCGTGGTCGGGCGGAACTTCTTGCCCGACGGCGCGCACCCCTTGGTCTTCTTGGCCGACGGCTCGGCTGCAGCGGCCGCACTGCCGGCCACGGCCACGGCAGCGCCAGCCGGCACTGCTGCCACGACCGCGGCCGGGGCGAGGAGCGCCGCGATCGCGACGACCGGGAGCAGGTGGCGGAGCACGACACCCAGCGAGGGACGGGGGGAGACGGACACGTGGATCACCTCGAGGTCAGCCGCACGGCCGGTGAGGGCCCCATGCCCGGCTGAGCCCGGTCCGGCGACCTCGCCATCGTCCCACGCGCACGGCCGGTGCGCGAGGGGCTCGGGCCCTCAGCCCGCCTGGCGGACGGCGTCCAGGTCTGCCTTGGTCAGCACCGCACGCACCTCGAGGTCGACGTCGGCGAGCGGGTTCTCCCCAGCCGGGCTCCGGTCGATCGCGCAGACGACGACCTCGACGATCGCGCCGGCCTCGCGCAGGGCCCGCGTGGCGTCGCGGACCGCTCCGCCGGTGGTGATGACGTCCTCGATGATCGTGACCCGCTTGCCGGCGAAGTCCGGGCCCTCAGCGAGCTTGCAGGTGCCGTAGGCCTTGGCCTCCTTGCGCACGAAGAGCGTGGGGGTGCCGAGGATCGAGCTGACGACGGTGGCGATCGGGATGCCACCCATCTCCAGGCCGCCGAGCAGCTCGGCGTCCTGCGGGATCAGCTGGATCATCTCCCGCGCGACGCGCCCGAGCAGGAGCGGGTCGGCCTCGAAGAGGTACTTGTCGAAGTACTCGCTGGAGACCTGGCCGGAGCGGAGGGTGAACTCCCCCGTCAGGCGGCAGCAGGCATCGATGTCGGCAGCGAGCGAGTCGTCGGTGGTGGTCACGAGTGGCAGGGTAGTCGTCATGGTCCGACCCACGCTCGCCCGCCGACTCCACGGGATTCCCCCGACGATCTTCGCCGAGATGTCGGCCCTCGCGCTGCGCACCGGCGCGCTCAACCTCGGTCAGGGCTTCCCGGACGTCGACGGACCGGTCGAGGTGCTCGACGCCGCGTCGCGCGCCCTGCACGGCGGCGCCAACCAGTACGCCCCCGGCATCGGCGTCGCGCCCCTGCGGCGCGCGGTCGCGGCCCACCAGCAACGCCACTACGGGATCGAGCTCGACCCCGACACCCAGGTCGCGGTCACCACCGGCTGCACGGAGGGCATCGCCGCCGCGCTGCTCGGCCTCGTCGACCCCGGTGACGAGGTCCTCGTGCTCGAGCCCTGCTACGACTCCTACCCCGCGATGCTCCAGATGGCCGGGGCCGTACGGCGTCCGGTCACCCTGCGCTGGCCCGACTTCCGGCTCGACGTCGACGAGCTGCGCGCGGCGGTGACGCCCCGCACCCGGTTCGTGCTGCTCAACAGCCCGCACAACCCGACCGGCACGGTCCTCTCCCGCCCCGAGCTCGACGCGATCGCCGCGGTCGCGATCGAGCACGACCTCGTCGTCATCACCGACGAGGTCTACGAGCACCTGGTCTTCGACGACCTCGAGCACGTGCCGCTCGCGACGCTGCCCGGCATGGCCGAGCGCACCCTCACGCTCTCCAGCGTGGGCAAGTCCTACTCGCTCACCGGCTGGAAGGTCGGCTGGGCGACCGGTCCGACCGACCTCGTGGCCGGGCTGGTCGCCGCCAAGCAGTGGCTCACCTACACCTCGGGCGCTCCGCTGCAACCGGCCGTGGCGCTCGCCCTCGACGAGCACGACGACTTCCCCCGCGCCCTCGCGCGCGACCTGCAGGAGCGCCGCGACCTCCTGGTCGCCGGGCTCCGCACGGCGGGACTCCCGACGTCGGTGCCGCAGGGCACCTACTTCGCGGCGTCCGACGTGAGCGGGCTGGGGTGGAGCGACAGCGCCGAGTTCTGCCAGGCGCTGCCCGAGCGGGCGGGTGTGGTGGCGATCCCGCTGCAGGGGTTCTACAGCGACCCGGCCGGAGCCGGGAGGCACCTGGTGCGGTGGGCTTTCTGCAAGCAGCCCGACCTGATCGGCGAGGCGCTCGAGCGCCTCAGCGGCGCCGACCTCGCACGCTGACTCCTACGGGCGACCGCGCTCGCCGCACCACTGCGACGCGTCACGGCTGAGCAGCAGCACGACCGTCGCGATCGAGGCGGCGGTGAGGAGCAGCGGCACGATCACCACGATCCCGAGCAGGCTCACGAGGCCCGACAGCGCCGCCGAGACGACCAGGGAGATCCGGGCGCCGTTGCTGCCGCGCAGGACGGCGACGGCCAGCACGATCGCGGCCACGCACCACAGCGTCAGCAGCACCAGGAAGACGAGCGCGACCGTGGCCACGGCGTCGGCGGCGATGTCCTGGTAGGCGGAGTTGGTGGCCAGCTGGGCCTCGATCTCGACGAGGAAGTCCTCGCGGCTCCCCACCAGGAGCGCGAGCGAGAGCAGGAGGCCGACCAGGGTCACGGTGCTCGCGACGAGGGTGATGATGACGGCGGCGGTCACCCGCGTCGGCCGGGACCCTCGAGACCCTGCGCCCGCGCGGTGGGAGCCGGCCGCGTGCGGGACGCCGTACGGCGGGGGCGGCGGGTAGGTCGCGCCGGGCTCGCCGGTCGACTCGTCCTTCGCGGACGCGCCGTGCCGGGCGGCGGCGGAAGCCTTGGTCGGCTGGAGCGCCGGCTCCTTGCCGTTGAACCAGTCGCGAGCGGGCTGCGCCCAGAGCATCACGACACCGGCGGCGACCACGGCGGAGAAGAGTCCGCCCGAGGTCAGGCCGGCGACGAAGAGCACCGGCGCCAGGATGCTCAGCGCGACGCGG
>JBFJKO010000060.1:0-11088 GCA_041634935.1 Nocardioides sp. | reverse complement strand
GTGGGTCGCCCACCGGGTGTGCCCGATGCCGACCTTGCCCGCGAACCGCTTGGGCAGCTCGTTGCTCAGCTCGCGCACCCGTCCGGCGCGCTTGACGACCCGGAGCGACGGCTCCTTGGTGCCGCCGAGGACGGCGACCCCGGCGGAGTCGTAGCCACGGTGCTCGAGGCGGCTGAGCCCCTCGAGGATCAAGGGTGCTGCCTGCTGGGTTCCGATGTAGCCGACGATGCCGCACATGGCGTCCGTCCTCTCCTCGTGCTGATGACTGGTGGAAGGGGTGGTCTGGAAAGCAGTGGTGATCGGGGTGGGCGCCCGGGGTCGGCTCAGCCGTGGACGATGCGTCGCAGCTGTCGCACCGTGAGCCGAGGCGCGGCCACGACCCGGCCGAGGAGCTCGGCGGCGACGCGTTCGAAGACCTCGGGGTTGCGCAGTCCGGTGAGACGCAGCTCGGCGTGGCGACGTCGGACGAAGCCCTCGACGCTCTCGTGGTGGAAGGCGACCACATCGTCGACGACCCGGCCTGCCTCCGCCTCGGTGAGCCCGGTGGTCTTCACGAGGTGGGCCACGAGCTGCGCATCGGGGCGCGCACGGACATCGGGACTCACGGGGCACAGCCTGCGGCTCCGGAGCGGATCGCGCAAGTTCTGACCCGAATTCGGGTCAGAATGTATCGATCACGTCGCAATGTGACGCATGGGGCTGAAGGGGCAGCCGACCACACGCCCGTGATCGACGCTCGCGTCGGAGCCGTCTCGCGCATGTGGGGCAACGACCCGGACGGAGGCATCGCGAGCACCACTCAGTGGGGAATCCCCACCAGTTTGCGCGTTTTCCTTGGCTTTCAGTGGGAACTCGGCTAACTTGGTGAACAGAAGATGAACAGGAGGTGTCGGATGCCCATCGACACAACACGCCGGCCCGAGATGCGCTGGGTCCCGGTGGCCGACCAGAGTGGTCGCGCGCGGATGGAAGCCGTCTGGCTCTCCCCCGACCAGGTAGCCGCCCCGACCGCGCGCGTGAACGCGCGCCCTGCGGCTGCGGCCCCGGCCCCGGCGCCCGTCGCGGCGCCCGTCGCGGCGGCGGTCACGCACGCCGCCTGACCACACGCACCCGCCTCACGACGTCAGCTGTCGGCCTCGCGGTCGACGGCCTGCTGACGTGCGCACCTCGCTGAGAAAAACTGCCGGCCCGGGAATGAACCCCGCCTCCTCGACCCTTGATGTAGTTGACAGTTCAACCACATCAAAGGAGCACCACCATGAGCGAGTTCGACGCCGGAACCACCGCGATCGCCGACATCACCGGCGACTACACGATCGACCAGGCCCACACCCGCCTCGGCTTCGTGGCACGGCACGCGATGGTCACCAAGGTCCGCGGGCAGTTCAAGGAGTTCAGCGGCACCGCCCACGTCGACAGCGCCACCCCGGCCAACTCACGCGTCGCCCTCACGATCCTCGCCAGCAGCGTCGACACCGGGTCGAAGGACCGTGACGGCCACCTCGCCTCGGCCGACTTCTTCGGCGTCGAGGAGTCCCCCGAGATCACCTTCACCTCCACCGACGTCGCGCGCGACGGCTCGGAGTGGACGATCACCGGCGACCTCACGATCAAGGGCACCACCAAGTCGGTGACGATCGACTTCGAGGAGATCGGCACCGCACGCGACCCGTTCGGCAACCTCCGCCTCGGCTTCGAGGGCTCCACCACCATCAACCGGTCCGACTGGGGCCTGAGCTTCAACGCCGCGCTCGACACCGGCGGCGTGCTGGTGTCGGAGAAGATCAAGCTCGAGTTCGACGTCTCCGCGATCGCCGACGCCTGATCCACCCTCCGGTCTGGACCGGGCCCCGTAAATGTGTGGCCCGGTCCTGCTCCGCTTGCTTGAGTGGGCCCATGACCGGCTCGAGCCCCGCCTCCACCAGCTCCCTGCCCGCGGACCTCACCGTCCGCCCGCTGGCTCCGGACGACGCCCGTGCCGTCTACCAGGTGATGGCGGCCCAGGAGCTCGCCGACCTCGGCATCGTCGAGATCGAGGAGGCCGACATCGTCGGGGACTGGCAACGTCCCAGCTTCGACGTCGGCGCCAGCACGACCGGGGTCTTCGCCGGCGACCGGCTCGTCGCCTACGCCGAGGTGTCCGCCGCCGACCGCGGCGACGCGGCGGTGCACCCCGAGCACCGCGGTCGCGGGATCGGCACCTGGCTGGCCTCCTGGATGCAGGACCTCGCCCGCTCCCGCGGCAGCCACGTCATCGGGATGCCGGTCCCCGAGGGCTCACCCGGGGACGTCCTGCTCACCTCCCTGGGCTACCACGTCCGCTGGACGAGCTGGGTGCTCAAGCTCGACCCCACCTCCTCGGTGCCCGCCCGCCCCCTGCCGCCGGGGTTCACGGTCGGCGCGGCTCGGGACGACGAGCACCGCCAGGTGCACGACCTCATCGAGGACGCCTTCCTCGAGTGGTCCGAGCGCGAGCGGGAGAGCTTCGACGACTTCGCGGCCGTCACGACCCGCCGGCCGGGCTTCGAGCCGTGGCACCTGCGCGTCGTGCGGGACCCGGACGGCGTCCCGGTGGCCAGTGCGCACGTGACGCTGTTCGACGCCGAGGACGGCCGGGGCTGCGAGGCCTACCTGTCGCGGCTCGCCACCCGGGCCGACCAGCGCGGTCGCGGCCTGGCCCAGGCCCTGATGGTCGACACGTTCGCCGTCGCGCGGGCACACGGCGCCGGCACCACCGGCCTGTCGACGGACAGCCGCACGGGCGCCCTCGGGCTCTACGAGAAGGTCGGCATGCAGGTGACCTCGACCTGGGTCCACCGGGCGATCCACCTCACCTGACCGCCGGCTCGGGGCGCCGACGCCGCCGGCTATGCCGTCGCGGCCCCCTCGACCTCGACGGTGGTGGTCACCTCGGTGACCGATGGCCGCGGCGGCGTGGAGGAGAACCCGAAGCGCGGCGCCGGCTCGACCCGCGCCAGCGCGCCGAGGTCGGCACCCATCCAGGAGCCCGTCGCCGCGCTGACGGCTCGGTGGTCGGTGGCGCCGTACCACTCGCGGCGCTCGCCGGTGTCGCCGCGCGTGCGCACGCCGCGCAGCACCACGCGGGCGACCGGGTCGGTGAGCGCACACCACCACGGCGCCGTGGCGATCCGCCGCGGCACCAGCCGGAGCAGGCGACCCAGGACGGTGCGACCGGCCACGCTGACGTCGAGGTGCAGCGACTCCGAGCGCACCTGCCAGTGGGAGTCGGAGCCGGTGACCCGGATCGGCTCGATGCGGACCTCGTCGAAGGAGTAGGTCGCCGCGATGAACTCCGCGACCGGCGCGTCCGGAGCGATCAGGACGCGGTGCCCGTCGGGCTGCTCGACCATCGCGTCGCCGAACGACCCCAACGGGCTGTCGTGCCAGCGACCCAGCACGATCCGCACGCCGCTCGCGGACCCGACGCCGGCGATCCGGCCGTGGAAGCGCATCCGACTCCGACTCATCACAACTCCTGACCGCGGACGTGGGCATCGGGCGGCGAGCCGAGTCTAGGACGCTGACGGACGCGGGCCCCGACGGCGAGCGCTTGGGCGCTCTGGTTGGCTGGAGCCAGGCCGGGGTCGTCTCCCCGGACCCGCGGGCGGCGTACCGCGAGACGGATGCAGAAGAGGACGACGACGCTGATGGCGCAGCCACTGGACCCGGCGACCACCGAGGTCGACGACCACCTTTCCCTGGTCGGCGGCGGCCCCGCCGGGGTGCTCCTGATCGACCTCGAGACCCGCCACGTGATCCACGCGAACCACGTGGCCGAGCAGCTCGCGCCCCACATGCGGCTGCCCCTCCCCCTCGAGGAGTGGTCGGACGCGGCGGGGCTGCGGGACCTCGACGGCCACGAGCTCTCCGACACCGACCACCCCCTCTCGCGGGTCGCCCGCTCCGCGCCGGTGGGCGGCCAGGCAGTCAGTGCAGGTCGCGCGAGCGACCTGGGTGGGCGTCGATCCGCCCTGTGGGTCGTGGCCCTGCCCCTCGAGGGAGCCCCCGGCCTCAGCGACCAGGCCCTGGTCGTGCTGCTCCCCCTCTCCGACCCCCGCGTGCGGCTGGCCGCCGCCACCCGGCCGGAGCAGGGCGCCGACCCCAAGGACCTCTACGGCCGGGCCGTGCGCGCCACCACGTTGTCGTTCACGGTCGCCGACGCGACCGCACCCGACCAGCCGCTGGTGTGGGTCAACCCCGCGTTCACCGAGACGACCGGCTACACGCTCGACGAGGTCGTCGGGCGCAACTGCCGCTTCCTGCAGGGACCGGAGACCGATCCCGCGAGTCCGTCCCAGATGCGCGACGCGATCGAGCGCAACCAGGCCTGTCGGGTGGTCCTGACGAACTACCGCAAGGACGGCACCCCCTTCTGGAACCAGGTCGACCTCAGCCCCGTGCACGACGGGGCGGGCCAGGTGACCCACTACGTGGGGATCCAGACCGACGTGACGCTGCGCGTGGACGCCGAGCGCGCCGTGGCCCAGGCCCTGCGGTCGGAGACGCGGGCCCGGGCGGACGCCGAGGGCGCCCGGGCGCGCCTGGCGTTCCTCGTCGAGGCGGTCAACCAGCTCAGCGGCACCCTCGACGTCGAGCGGTGCGCCCGACGTCTCCTCGAGCTGGTGACGCCGGAGCTGGCCGACTGGGCGTTGCTCCTCCACCTCGGCGAGCACGGCGAGCTCGTCGGCGTGCGCGGCCTGCACGGCGACCCGGCGCTGCAGCACGACGTCGACGACTACGCGACGTCGTTGCTGACGGCGATGCGACCGGGGTCGATGGTCGACGTCCTGCTCCAGGGCCAGCACGTGCGGGTGATCGACGGCCTCGGCAGCCAGGAGAACCTCGACGAGCGCAGCGGCTACCTGCGCGACCTGTCCATCACCGAGGACACCGCTCGGCTGGGCAGCGCATCGGCCCTGTGCGTGGGGCTCTCCGGGCGCGGGACGGTGCGCGAGATCCTGGCCATGGTGCGCACCACCGACCGGCCCGCCTTCGGACCCGAGGACATCGACGTCGGGCGCGACCTCGGCCACCGGGCCGGGCTCGTCCTCGACAACACGCGGCTCTTCGAGGCGCAGCGACTGATCGCCGAGACGCTGCAGCACAGCCTGCTGTCCGAGCTGCCCCCGGTCGAAGGACTCGACGTCGCGGCGCGCTACCACGTCGGCGACCGGGCCGCGCAGGTCGGCGGCGACTTCTACGAGCTCCTGGCCCTCGACGACGGCTCGGTGGGGGTCGCGATCGGCGACGTCCTGGGGCACGACGTCTTCGCCACCGCGGCCATGGGGCACCTCAAGGGGATGCTGCGCGCGCTGGCCCACACGTCCGACCCGGCCATCGGGCAACCCGGCCGACTCCTCGACGACCTCGACGACCTCATCTCGCGCCTGCGGATCAACACGATCGCCACGGCTGTCTACGCGCGGTTGTGTCCCGTCGGCGACGGGTGGCGTCTCGACTGGGCCAACGCGGGTCACCCGCCGCCGCTGCTCAGGCTGCCCGACGGCACGGCCGAGGCCCTCGTGGACGACGACCCCGACCTCCTGCTCGGGGTGGGCACCGCGGTGCGCACCACCCACAGCAGGATGCTCCCGCCGGGCAGCACCCTCGTCCTCTACACCGACGGGCTCATCGAGCACCGCAGCCGGTCGATCGACCAGTGCCTGGAGGAGGTCCTCGAGGTGACGCGCCGGCTGGGCGGCAGTGCCCAGCAGACCTGCGACGCGCTCTTCGACGCCAAGATCGCCGGGCCGAGCGACGACGACGCGGCGGCGATCGTCGTCCGGCTCCCGGTCTCGGACGCCTAGCGGATCGGAGCGCCCGAGATCGTGCGCGCGATGACGAGCCGCTGGATCTCGCTGGTGCCCTCGAAGATCGTGTAGATCTTGGCGTCGCGGGCCCACCGCTCGACGGGGTACTCGCGCGTGAACCCGTTGCCGCCGAGGATCTGCATGGCCTTCTCGGTCACCTTGATCGCCGTCTCGCCGGCGAAGAGCTTGGACATCGAGCCCTCCGCCGCCTTGAACTTCTTGCCCCTGGCGGCCATCCACGCCGCGCGCCAGACCAGCAGCCGGCTGGCGTCGATGGAGGTCTTCATGTCGGCCAGCGCGAAGGCGATGGCCTGGTTCTCGATGATGGGCCGGCCGAACTGCTCGCGCGTGCGGGCGTAGTCGAGGGCGACCTCGTAGGCGGCGCGAGCGATCCCGATCGCCTGCGCACCGACCGCCGGCCGCGTGCGCTCGAAGGTCGCCATGCTCGCGTTGCCCTTGCTGCCCGAGCCCTCTCGAGCGCGGGCGAGGCGCTCGTCCAGCTTGTCCTTGCCGCCGAGCAGGCAGGACCCGGGCACCCGCACCTGGTCGAGCACCACCTCGGCGGTGTGCGAGGCCCGGATGCCGTGCTTGAGGAACTTCTGACCCTGCGCGAGTCCCTTCGTGCCCGGGGGCACGATGAAGCTCGCCTGGCCGCGGGTCTTCAGGTCGGGGTCGACGACGGCGGTCACCACGTGCACGTCGGCGAGGCCGCCGTTGGTCGCCCAGGTCTTGGTGCCGTTGAGGACCCACTCGTCGGTGGCCTCGTCGTAGCGCGCCCGGGTGCGCATCGCGCCCACGTCGCTGCCGGCGTCCGGCTCGGAGGAGCAGAACGCGGCGAGCTTGAGGTCGCCCGGGCTCCCGAACATCTGCGGGACCCACTCGAGCACCTGCTCGGTGGTGCCGTTCGAGCTCACTCCCGCCGCGGCCAGGGCCGAGCCGACGATCGAGAGCCCGATGCCGGCGTCACCCCAGAAGAGCTCCTCCATCGCGACCGGGATCCCGAGCCCGGTCTCGTCGAAGCCCTGGGTGGCGAAGAAGTCCATCGAGTAGATGCCGGCCCGGGAGGCCTCCTCGAGGACCGGCCACGGGAACTCCTCGCGCTCGTCGTACTCCGCGGCGGCGGGGCGCATCACGTCGGCGGCGAAGGTGTGGAGCCAGCTGCGCAGCTCGACGTGGTCGTCGGTGAGGTCGAAGCACGGCGTCTGGTCGGACATGACGTCACAGTAATGGCTGCGACGTCTCGCGACCGTCGGATCCGGTACGCACGAACGCCCCCTCCTCCACCCGGGTGGAGGAAGGGGCGCTCGTGTCGAGTCGCTCGGGTCTGTCCTAGCGGGTCGCGCTCGAGTTGCGCACCTGGTTGGCGAGCTTGAGGCTGCCGACCAGGTTGATCTTGCCGGCGCGGACACCGGACATCGAGTCCGCCGAGCCGGTCACGAAGCCACGTCGCTGGGTGGCGGTGCTCTCCGCTCCCTTGGGCAGCGTGTCGAAGCCCGCCAGGAGGGCGACCTGCCCGGCCACGACCGGAGCCGCCATCGAAGTACCGGACGCACGGGCGAGCTTCTCGCCCGGGACGGGGCCCACCAGCGCGGAGCCCGGCGAGGCCACGGCCACCCAGCTGCCGTGGCTGGAGAAGTCGGCCAGCTTGGTCACGTCCTCGGTGAGGGCGCCCACGCTGAGGACGTTGGACAACGACCCCGGGTAGGTGGGCGCGCTGGTGCCGTTGTTGCCGGCGGCTGCCACGACCACCACCCCGCGCTTGGACGCGTTGTTGATGGCGTGCGTGATGAGCTCCGAGGTCACCTTGCCCGACGTGCCGAAGCTGAGGTTGACGACCTGGACCCCCGCGTCAGCGGCCTCCAGGATGGCCTGCGCCACGATGAACAGGTTGCCGTTGCCGTCACTGTCGAGCACCCGCATCGGCATCACCTTCGCCTCGGGAGCGATAAGCGACACCAGGCCGGCGGTGAAGGTGCCGTGGCCCACGGCGGAGTCGACGACGCCGTCCTTGTTGGAGTCGGTGCCCGTGGCGCCCTCGCTGGGGTCGGAGTCGTCGGAGACGAAGTCGTAGCCCGGGGTGATGCGGCCCTTGAAGACCGGGTGCGAGGCGTCGATCCCGGTGTCGAGCACGGCCACCGTGGTGCCGGCACCCTTCCCGGTGCGGTGGGCGGTGCTCAGCGACAGCTGCCCCACAGCCTTCTGCTGACCGAACGACTCCTCACCGGAGGCCCCGGAGCCGCTGTGGTCCCACGAGTGGAACTGCCAGGAGTGGAACTGGCCCCAGGAGTGGAACTGGCCCCAGGAGTGGAACTGACCGGAGCCGGTGAGCTGCAGGTCGTAGTTGGGCTCGGCGTAGGCCACGCATTTCTGCGGGGCGAGCTGGGCGGCCAGCTTCTGCGCCGCCTCCATGCTCCCCTGGTAGGCCGGGTCCTTGCCGTGCACGAGGTAGATGCCGCGTGAGGCCAGCACCGGGGAGTCCACATTCACCGGGTAGTTCGGGTCGAGCGAGCGCAGCGAGCACCCGTCGGTGTTGCGGACCTTCAGCACGACCTGCGCGGGACCGCTGCTGGTCGTCGACGAGGTGGTCGTGGTGGTCGAGCCGCTGGAGCTCGCCTCCGCGGCGGTCGCCGTGGTCGTGGCGAGCCCCATGCTCGACACGGTGGCGATCGTCGCCGCGAACGCGGTGGCGAGGGAGAGTCGACGTCGGTCAACGATGGTCATGAGGCACCTCTGGGAGCATGGGTGGAGCGGGGAGTGAGTGAAGTGGTGGGGACGGGCCCCAATACGCCGAGATCCAGGTCGGCCACCAGGCTGATGTGGCCGTTGCCGGTCCGCAGTTGCTGCGGTCCGGGTCGTACGTCGTCGAAGCTGAAGCGACCATGGCTGTCACACACGGCCGTCCGAGCCTCGGCCCCGTCGAGACCGAGCAGGCTCTCGAACGGACCCTCCGCGCCGGCCTCGAGGGGCAGGATCTGGCCCTCGATCCTCAGGTCGCCGGTCGGAGTACGGGAGATGTCGAGCACGAGGTCGGCGTGGTCGCTGGAGTAGGCCAGGTGCACCACGTCGTCCAGCACGTCGGTCGACCGCGTGCCGACGAGCTCGCGGTCCTTGCTGGAGTCGAAGAGCAGGGCCAGGGTGACCTCGATGGAGGTCTCCTCCAGCTCCGCGGTCGCCTCCTGGCAGGCCAGGAAGCTGCGCGTCAGCCGCTCGGCCACGGCCGGCGGCGGGTCGTGGAGGGGTACGGCGGCGGCGAGCGCGAGGAAGTCACGGGTCCACCGCAGGGCGTGGTCGGCTCGTGGACCTCCGTCCTGGAGCAGGCGACGCACGACAGCTTCCTCCGTCGGCGAGAGCCGGTACTCCACGAGGTCGGCGAGACGGGCCAACCGGGGTTCGGGCGGCGAGTGGGTCATGACTGGTTCTCCTCGGTGAGCTTGAGTCTCAAGCGATCCAGCGCGCGCGACCGTTCGGTGTCGTGCACGTCGTCAGGGTTCGTGGGGGCGGGCATCGCGGCGCCCACCGGGGGCCGCGCGTGGTCGAGGTACGCGCGGTCGATGAGGTGGTGCAGGTCAGGGGGCAGCTGCGCGAGCGCCTGGTGCAGGGTGACGACGCGGTCCCACTCGCAGCCCATCGTGAGCGTCACCCGGTGCGCGCCCGCCGCCTCCGACGGACGAGTCGTGGGACGACGTGCACCTCGCTCGCCGCGACTGCGCTCGACCCGGCCGATCTCCTGACGGGCCATGGTCACCAGCCAGGACGCCGGGCGCTCCACCGGTTCGGGCCCGTCGGAGGCGTCGAGGAGGGCGAGGAACGCGCCCTCCACCACCTCGGCGGCCTCGTCCTCGTCGAGCCCCTCACGCAGTCCGATGCTGTAGACGAGGCGGGCGTAGCGCGCGACGAGGCTGTCCCAGGCGTCGACATCACCCGCCCTGGAGGCGGTCAGGAGCTCGAGGTCGGTGAGCACCGGGCCCACCTCGTCGGTCCGTGTAGCAGAGGCTGTCATCGGAGGTTCCCGTCGGTGGTCTGCGGCGCGGGGGCGGTCTCGCTGGGCTCGTACGGCGCCGCGCCGGCGACGTAGACGAAAGGAGCCCAGTAGTAGGGGTGGGAGTGGTCGATCGCGACGTCGAGCTGCGCGCGACGCAGCGCCTCCGCCGTCGGGGTGCCCGCGTCGAGGTGGGCGTGGAGGGCGCGCATGACGTCGACCGTCACGGCGTCGTCCACCAGCCACTGGCTGACGATCACCCCGGAGGCACCGGCGGCCAGGAACGCCCAGGCGAGCCCGACCGGCTCGGCGGTCCGCACCGACATCCGGCCCGACTCGCAGGCGCTGAGCACCACGAGGGCGCCCCCCAGGTCGAGGTCGAGGACGTCGGCCGACGTGAGCCACCCGTCGCCGAGCTTGAGGGCGGAGAACAACGGGTTGTCGGGGCGGTAGAGCCCGTGGCACGCGAGGTGCACGCGCTCGGGGCCGGGCACGTGTGCTGCGAGGGCCTTGCTGCTCGCCATCTCGCCGCGGAGCACGTAGGCGTCGGGCCGGTTGCTCAGCAGCTGCGCCTCGTCGCTGATCTGCGGACCGAGGTCGTCCGGCACGGCCAGGGCCAGCAGCCCGACGAGTGGACGGGGCGGCTGGGTGGAGCGACGCGGCAGCGTCGGGCTCAGCGTCAGCGCCCACTGCTCGGCGAGGTGGATCTCGCCGTCGTGCAGGGCGTGGAACGGGACGCGCTGCAGCTGGCGGTGCGGCACCACGACGAGCTCCTCGACGCGGGTGGCCTCGAGGAGGTGCTGGACCGGCTTGAGCACCAGGGCGTGGAGGGCGGTGAGCACCGCCACGGTGGTCTCGGTGAGCGTGTGGGCGTGCCGGCGCACGAAGACCGCACCGATGGAGAAGCGGCTCCACTGGGCCACCAGGGCGTCGAGGCACCGGCTGACGTCGGGCATCACGTCGACCAGACGGCGCAGGTGGACCTCGCCGTCGACGATGACGAAGACCAGCACGTCGTTGCCGAGCACGTGGAAGTGCACCACCGGGCGGCCGGTCCGCGACCGCTCGAGGATCCAGTCCCAGCGCGCCTGGTCGCCGACCGTGGAGCGCGCCGCCAGCGACACCGCGCCCGCGGACGGAGCGGCCACGGAGGCCCGGAGCCTCAGCCCCGCCAGCTCGTCCTCGAGGCGAGCCGCCCGCTCGCGCAGCAGCGCGCGTCGGCTCGCCTCCCCGGCGGTCTGCTGCGCGGGGGTGGTGGGGTTGAGGTGGCTGCGCAGC
>JBFJKO010000059.1:0-11190 GCA_041634935.1 Nocardioides sp. | reverse complement strand
AGATTCGAGGCGTTGAGCATCAGCTCGACGCACATGAAGACCACCAGCGCGTTGCGTCGGACGAGGACGCCCACCGCTCCGATCGTGAAGAGGATGGCGGAGAGCACGATGTACTCGGTCACTGTGAAGCCACCTCACTCTGAAGCGCTGGGGCCCCCAGCGGGTTGTTCGGCGGAGGAGCGAAGCGGGGGAGACGAAGAACGCGCTGGGGTTCCACGATGTACTCGGTCACTGGTCGGCCTCCCGTCCGTGCTCGTCGAGCCCGAGCTGGCGCTTGAGCTCCTCGATGTCGTCGGCCATGGCCGGCGCCGAGCGCACCGTGCCGCGGGCGGCGAGCACGCGCGAGATCGAGTCCTCGGCGGCGGTGCCGTCGGGCAGCAGCGCCGGGGTGTCGACCGCGTTGTGCCGCGCGTAGACGCCTGGGGCGGGCAGCGGCCCGAGGTGGGTGCCCTTCTCGGCGTAGTCGCGGACGCGCTGCGCCGCGGTGTCGGCCTGCGAGAGCTTGGGCGTCAGGCGCTCACGGTGCGCGAGCACCATTGCGCCGAGGGCGGCGGTGATGAGCAGCGCCGCGGTGACCTCGAAGATCACCACGTAGCGGGAGAACAGCAGGTCGGCGAGGCCCTCGATGTTGCCGGCCGCGTTGGCCTCGTCGAGGCCGGTGGCGGTGCCGAGGGCCAGCTGGCCCAGGCCGACGACCAGCACCAGGCCGAGCAGCAGGCCGGTGACGGCCGCCATCACGCGCTGGCCCTTGATCGTCTCGACGACCGAGTCGGAGGAGTCGACCCCGACCAACATCACGACGAAGAGGAAGAGCATCAGGATCGCGCCGGTGTAGACGATGATCTGCACCGCGAAGAGGAACGGTGCGTCCAGCACGGCGTACTGGATCGCCAGCGAGATCATCACCACCGCGAGCAGCAGCGCGGCGTGTACGGCCTTGCGCACGACGAGCAGCCCGAGGGCAGCGAGCACCATGACCGGTGCGAGGGTCCAGAACGCGATCACGCGCCGTCCTCCTGTCCGCCGGTGCCGGGCGAGCTCGTGACCAGGGCCTCGGGCGCGGCGTAGGTGTTGCGGTAGTAGTCGGTCTCGTCGTCGCCGAGCCGCATCGGGTGCGGCGGCTGCTCCATGCCGGGCAGCAGCGGGGCGAGGAGGTCGGACTTCTCGTAGATGAGGTCGGCGCGGTTGTTGTCGGCCAGCTCGTACTCGTTGGTCATCGTCAGCGCCCGGGTCGGGCAGGCCTCGATGCACAGCCCGCACAGGATGCAGCGCAGGTAGTTGATCTGGTAGACGCGGCCGTAGCGCTCGCCGGGGCTGTAGCGCTCCCCGTCGGGGGCGTCGGAGTTGCTGTCGCCCTCGACGTAGATGGCGTCGGCCGGGCAGGCCCAGGCGCACAGCTCGCAGCCGACGCACTTCTCGAGCCCGTCGGGCCAGCGGTTGAGCTGGTGACGGCCGTGGAAGCGCGGCGCGGTCGGGAGCTTCTCGTCCGGGTACTGCTCGGTGACGACCTTCTTGAACATCGTGCGGAACGTGACACCGAACCCGGCGACCGGGTCGATGAACTGCTCCTTGAAGGTCTTGGGCTCTGCCATCAGGTGTCCTCTCCTGACACGGTGGACATGGGGGTCGAGCGCTCGAAGGAGAGCGGAGCGGCGGCGCCGCGCACGGCGCCACCCGCCGGCATCGGCGGGGTCGGGAAACCACCGGCGACCGGCTCCGGGGTCGGCGCCACCTCGTCGTCCTCGGTCTCGCCGTCACCGGTGAGGAAGAACAGCAGGGCGAAGACGACCACGACGACGCCGATGATGATCGGCACGTTCTCGCTGCTGAACCAGCCCTCGAGCCGGGCCAGGCGCAGGGTGGCGACCGCCACGATCCAGCCCAGCGAGATCGGGATCAGCCACTTCCACCCGAGGTCCATGAACTGGTCGTAGCGCATCCGGGGCAGCGAGCCGCGCAGCCAGATGAAGAAGAAGATGAAGACGAGCACCTTGCCGAGGAACCAGATCACCGGCACGTAGCCCTCGTTGGCGCCGGCCCAGACCTCGTCGATCCAGAACGGGGCGTCCCAACCGCCGAGGAACAGCGTCACGGCCAGCGCCGAGACGGTGACCATGTTGATGTACTCGGCGAGGAAGAAGAGCGCGAACTTGATCGAGGAGTACTCGGTGTGGAACCCGCCGACCAGCTCGCCCTCGGCCTCGGGGAGGTCGAAGGGCGCGCGGTTGACCTCGCCCACCATCGAGATGCAGTAGATGACGAACGACGGCAGCAGGATCAGCCCGAACCACAGGTCGTCCTGCGCGGCGACGATCTCGGACGTCGACAGGGAGCCGGCGTAGAGGAAGACCGCGATGAGGGCGAGCCCCATCGCGACCTCGTAGGAGATCATCTGGGCGCTGGAGCGCAGACCACCGAGCAGGGAGTACGTCGAGCCGCTCGACCAGCCGCCGAGCACGATGCCGTAGATGCCGATCGAGGCCACGGCCATCACGAAGAGCACCGCGACCGGCATGTCGGTCAGCTGGAGCTGCGTCTGGGTGTCGGTGAAGGGGATCGTCACCTCGGGCCCGAAGGGGATCACCGAGAACGCCACGAACGCCGGGATCACCGAGAGGATCGGGGCCAGCGTGAAGACCACCTTGTCGGCGGCCTTGGGCGTGAGGTCCTCCTTGAACATCAGCTTGGCGCCGTCGGCGAGCGACTGCAGCGAGCCGCCGGGGCCGTTGCGGTTGGGGCCGATGCGGTGCTGCATGCGCGCCACCACCCGGCGCTCCCACCAGATGTTGAACAGGGTGAGCAGCACGAGGATCAGGAAGATCATCACTGCCTTGAGGAGCACCACCCACAGCGGGTCGGTGCCGAAACCGGCGATCGTGTCCATCAGGCGTTGCCTCCGGAGATCGTGACCCGGGACCCGGGTGCGGCGAGGTCGGTCAGGACACCGAGTCCGCTGGAGTTCTGCGGGACCCAGACGACGCCGTCGACCATGTCGTCGACGGGCTCGGCCGGGAGCGTGACCGAGCCGCGCTCACCGGTCAGGGTGACGGTGGGGCCGATGGCGTCGAAGACGCTGCGGCTGACCCGGGCCACGGCCGGACGGGCGGTGGCGGCGAGGTGCTTGTCGCCGTCCTGCATGGTGCCCTGGTCGAGCAGCTGCTTCCACGACGAGAGCACCAGGCCCTCGGCGTCGAAGTCGGACGGGGCCGGAGCGACCGGCGTCATGGAGGCGCGCGGACCGTCCCACGGGCCCATGTCCTCCATCTGGCTCCAGACCTCGGCGACCGTGCGGAAGCCGAGCGGCGCGCCCAGCTCCTCGGCGATCCCGGCGAGGACCCGGAGGTCCGGCAGGGACGACGGGCTGCCGAGCACCGCCTCGAAGGTGCGCGTGCGCCCCTCCCAGTTGACGAAGGTGCCGGCCTTGTCGACCACCGGGGCGACCGGGAAGACGACGTCGGCCATCCGGGTGACGTCGCTGGCGCGCAGGTCGAGGGCGACCACGAACTGCGCCTGCTCGATCGCTGCCGTGGTGGCGGCGGGGTCGGTGGTGTCGGCGGGGGCGACCCCGCCGATCACGAGCCCGGCGAGCTCGCCGGCGCCGAGCGCGGCAACGATCGCGTCACCGTCGCGGCCCGCGGTCTCGGGCAGCGTGTCGACGCCCCACGCGGTGGCGGCGTCGACGCGCGCCTGTGCGTCGGCGACCGGGCGGCCGCCGGGCAGCAGCGTCGGCAGGCAGCCGGTCTCGAGTGCTCCGCGGTCGCCGGCGCGGCGCGGCACCCAGGCCACCCGGGCGCCGGAGGCTGCCGCGAGCGCCGCCACGGCGCTCAGGGCGCCGGGCACGGTCGCGGTCCGCTCCCCCACCAGGATCACCGAGGTGGAGTCGATGCCGTGCTCGGCGTGGTCGTGGAGCGAGGCCAGCGTGGCCGGCTCGTCGCCGGGGGCCGTCGGCAGCAGGGTGCCGTGCATCTTGGCCAGGCCCCGGGTCGAGAACGGCGCGACCGCGAGCACCCGCGTGCGGTGGTGCAGCGCGGCCTTGCGCAGGCGCAGGAAGATCGCGCCGGCCTCGTCCTCGGGCTCGAACCCGACGAGCACCACGGTCGCGGCGCTCTCGAGGTCGGTGTAGGTGACGGCACCACCCTCGGGACCCGTCGCGACGACGTGGGCGGCCAGGAACTCGGCCTCCTCGGCGCTGTGCGGGCGGGCGCGGAAGTCGATGTCGTTGGTGCCGAGCGCGACGCGGGCGAACTTGGAGTAGGCGTAGGCGTCCTCGCCGGTGAGTCGGCCACCCGTGAGCACGCCCACGCCCCCGGCCTTGCGGGCGGCGGCGAGTCCCTCGGCGGCGACGGTGAACGCCTCCGGCCACGACGCCGGGCGCAGGGCGCCGTCGGTGTCACGGACCTGCGGGTAGGTCAGACGGTCGGACTCGACGGCGTAGGTGAAGGCGAAGCGGTCCTTGTCGGTGATCCACTCCTCGTTGACCTCGGGGTCGTTGCCGGCGAGACGGCGCATCACCTTGCCGCGCCGGTGGTCGACACGGATGGCGGAACCACACGCGTCGTGCTCGGCCACGGCCGGGCTCGAGACGAGGTCGAAGGGGCGCGAGCGGAACCGGTAGGACTCCGAGGTCAGCGCGCCGACGGGGCAGATCTGGATCGTGTTGCCCGCGAAGTAGGAGAGGAACGGCGCGTCGGGAGCGATGCCGATCTGCTGCTGCGCCCCGCGCTCCACGAGCGCGATGAACGGGTCACCGGGGATCTCCTCGGCGAAGCGCGTGCAGCGCTGGCACACGATGCAGCGCTCCCGGTCGAGGAGCACCTGCGGGGAGAGGTTGATCGGCTTGGGGAAGGTGCGCTTGACGCCGCCCGAGCCGGAGCCGACGAACCGCGACTCGCCGCGGCCGTTGCTCATCGCCTGGTTCTGCAGGGGGCACTCGCCGCCCTTGTCGCAGACCGGGCAGTCGAGCGGGTGGTTGATGAGCAGGAACTCCATGACGCCCTGCTGCGCCTTGTCGGCCACCTCGCTGGTCGCCTGGGTGTTGACGACCATGCCGTCGGCCACCGGGAGCGTGCAGGAGGCCTGCGGCTTGGGGAAGCCGCGGCCGTTGCCGGCGTCGGGCACCTCGACGAGGCACTGGCGACAGGCGCCGGCCGGGGCGAGGAGCGGGTGGTCGCAGAAGCGCGGGATCTGCACGCCGATCTGCTCGGCGGCCCGGATCACGAGCGTGTCCTTCGCGACGTCGACCTGGACGCCGTCGATGGTCACGGTCACGGTCTCGACCGCGTCGGCGGCCTTCTCGGGGGTGGTCGTCATCTGAATCAGGCTCCCGAGCGGGTGAGGGACGAGGCCCAGACGGTGGAGGCGGCCGGGTCGAGCGGGCACCCTCCGTGCGTCAGGTGGGCGAGGTACTCGTCGCGGAAGTACTGGATCGAGCTGGAGATCGGGCTGGTGGCGCCGTCGCCGAGGGCGCAGAACGAGCGCCCCAGGATGTTGTCGCACTGGTCGAGGAGCAGGTCTAGGTCGGACTCCGAGCCCTTGCCCTGCTCGATCGCGGTCAGCGTCTGCACCAGCCACCAGGTGCCCTCGCGGCACGGGGTGCACTTGCCGCACGACTCGTGCTTGTAGAACTCCGTCCAGCGCAGGACGGCGCGCACCACGCAGGTGGTCTCGTCGAAGAGCTGGATGGCGCGGGTGCCGAGCATCGTGCCCGCCCCGGCCATGCCCTCGAAGTCGAGCGGGAGGTCGAGGTGCTCGTCGGTGAGCAGCGGGGTGCTGGAGCCGCCGGGCGTCCAGAACTTCAGTCGGTGGCCCGCGCGGATGCCGCCGGACAGGTCGATGAGCTCGCGCAGCGTGATGCCGAGCGGCGCTTCGTACTGACCGGGGTTCGTGACGTGGCCGGAGAGGGAGAAGATGCCGTAGCCCTTCGACTTCTCGGTGCCCATCGAGGAGAACCAGTCGGCGCCGTGCTCGATGATGCTCGGCACGGAGGCGATCGACTCGACGTTGTTGATGACCGTCGGGGAGGCGTAGAGACCGGCCACGGCGGGGAACGGCGGACGCAGGCGCGGTTGACCGCGGCGGCCCTCGAGGCCCTCGAGCAGGGCCGTCTCCTCGCCACAGATGTAGGCACCGGCGCCGGCGTGGACCACGATGTCGAGGTCGTAGCCCGAGCCGTGGATGTTCTTGCCCAGGTGGCCGGCGGCGTAGGCCTCGGCGACGGCGGCCTGGACGCGGCGGATGACGTGCAGGATCTCGCCGCGTATGTAGATGAAGGCGGTGTGGGCGCGGATGGCGTACGACGAGATGATCACGCCCTCGACCAGGAGGTGCGGCGAGGCCATCATGAGCGGGGTGTCCTTGCAGGTGCCCGGCTCGGACTCGTCGGCGTTGACGACGAGGTACTTCGGCTTGGGGTTGTCCTGCGGGATGAAGGACCACTTTATGCCGGTGGGGAAGCCGGCGCCACCGCGTCCGCGCAGCCCGGAGTCCTTGACCGCGGTGATGATGTCGTCCTGCGCCATCGTGAGCGCCTTCTTCAACGACGCGTAGCCGCCGCGCGACTCGTAGACCGGGAGGGTCCAGCTGCGCTCGGTGCCCCAGTCCTTGGTCAGGACGGGCGTGAGGGTGTCCACGGAGCCCATGGTCACTTCGCCTCCTTCTTCTCGGCCGCGGTCTCGTCGGCGGGGTCCTCGGCCTCGACCGCTGCCGCCTCGGCGTGCTGGTCGTCGGCCTCGCGGGCAGCCTGCGGCCGCTCCTCCTTCGACTCCGGCACGGCCGGGGCGGGGTCGCCGCCCGCGGCGGTGGGGTCGTCCTGGTCGCTGCGGGGAGCCGCCCAGTCGCGCTCCTCCGCGATCCGCAGACCGAGCAGGGACGCCTCGCCGGCGGCCGGACCCTCGTCGACACGACCGTCGGGGAAGCCGGCGAGCACGCGCTCGGCCTGGCGCCAGCTGCAGATGCGCGGGCCGCGGGTCGAGGTGACCTCCTTGCCGGCGCGCAGGTCGTCGACGACCTGGACCGCCGAGTCGGGGGTCTGGTTGTCCATGAACTCCCAGTTGACCATCATCACCGGCGCGTAGTCGCAGGCCGCGTTGCACTCGAGGTGCTCGAGGGTGATCGACTTGCGCCCCTCGACCGGCGGCGTCGTCTCGTCGTTGCCGATCTCGAGGTGGTCCTTGAGGCGCGCGAAGATCTCGTCGCCGCCCATGACCGCGCAGAGCGTGTTGGTGCAGACGCCGACGTGGTACTCGCCCACGGGCTTGCGCTTGTACATCGTGTAGAAGGTCGCGACGCCGTTGACCTCGGCGGGCGTGATCTCGAGGATCTCCGCGCAGAGCTCGATGCCCTCGGGCGTGACCCGACCCTCGACCGACTGCACGAGGTGCAGCATCGGCAGCAGGCCCGAGCGCTTCTCGGGGTAGCGGGCCGCGATCTCCTCGAGCTCGGCGCGGACGTTGGTGTCGAGGGTCATCTGTCGACCCCTCCCATCACGGGGTCGATGGAGGCGATCGCGACGATGACGTCGGCCACCTGGCCGCCCTCGCTCATCACGCTGGTCGCCTGCAGGTTGGTGAAGGACGGGTCGCGGTAGTGGACCCGGAAGGGGCGTGTGCCGCCGTCGGAGACGACGTGGGCGCCCAGCTCGCCGCGGGGCGACTCGATCGGCACGTAGGCCTGTCCGGCCGGGACCCGGAAGCCCTCGGTCACCAGCTTGAAGTGGTGGATCAGCCCCTCCATCGACTCCCCCATGATGTGGCGGATGTGGTCGAGGGAGTTGCCCATGCCGTCGCTGCCGATGGACAGCTGGCTCGGCCAGGCGATCTTCTTGTCGGCGACCATCACCGGCGCGCCCTCGAGGCCGGCGAGGCGGTCGGCGGCCTGCTCGATGATGCGCAGCGACTCCCACATCTCGTTCAGGCGCACGCGGAAGCGGCCGTAGGAGTCGGAGGTGTCCCAGGTCTGGACGTCGAAGTCGTAGTCCTCGTAGCCGCAGTAGGGCTCGGTCTTGCGGAGGTCCCAGGCGTAGCCGGTCGAGCGGACGACCGGGCCGGTCAGGCCCAGGGCCAGGCAGCCGGCGAGGTCGAGGTGACCCACGCCCTCGAGGCGGCCCTTGAAGATCGGGTTGGCGTTGCAGAGCGCGGCGTACTCGGGCAGCCGCTTCTTCATCAGCGCGATGAACGCGCGGATGTCGTCGAGCGCGCCGACCGGCAGGTCCTGGGCGACGCCGCCGGGGCGGATGAACGCGTGGTTCATGCGCAGGCCGGTGATGAGCTCGAAGAGGTCGAGCACCAGCTCGCGCTCGCGGAACCCGATGGTCATCACGGTCAGGGCGCCGATCTCCATGCCGCCGGTGGCGATGCAGACCAGGTGGGAGGAGAGGCGGTTGAGCTCCATCAGGAGCACCCGCATGACGCTGGCCTTCTCGGGGATGTCGTCCTCGATGTCGAGGAGTCGCTCGACACCGAGGCAGTAGGTCGCCTCGTTGTAGAACGGCGAGAGGTAGTCCATCCGGGTCACGAACGTCGTGCCCTGCACCCAGGAGCGGAACTCCATGTTCTTCTCGATGCCGGTGTGCAGGTAGCCGATGCCGCAGCGGGCCTCGGTGACGGTCTCGCCCTCGATCTCGAGGATCAGGCGGAGCACGCCGTGCGTCGAGGGGTGCTGGGGTCCCATGTTGACGACGACCCGCTCCTCGACGCCGTCGGCGCCGTTGAGGCCCTCGACGATGTCGTCCCAGTCGCGGCCGCTGACGGTGAAGACCTTGCCGTCGGCGGTCTCGGTGCTGCCGGCGTAGATGTCCTCGCTCATGAATAGCTCCTGCGCTCGTCCGGCGGCGGGATCGTGCCGCCCTTGTACTCGACCGGGATGCCGCCGAGGGGGTAGTCCTTGCGCTGCGGGTGGCCGGGCCAGTCATCGGGCATGAGGATCCGGGTCAGGCCCGGGTGCCCGTCGAAGATCAGGCCGAACATGTCGTAGGCCTCGCGCTCGTGCCAGTCGTTGGTCGGGTAGATCGCGATCGTCGACGGCAGGTGCGGGTCGGAGTCGGGGACGGCGACCTCGACCCGGACCCGACGGTTGTGGGTCATCGAGAGCAGGTGGTAGACCGCGTGCAGCTCGGCGCCCTTGTCGTCGGGGTAGTGCACGCCGCTGACGCCGGTGGACAGCTCGAAACGGAGCGTGGGGTCGTCGCGCAGCAGCTGCATCACTGCGAGGAGGTCCTCGCGCCGCACGTGGAAGGTGATCTCCTTGCGGTGCACGACGACGTGCCACGGTCCGGTGAAGGCCGGCTCGAGGGCGTCGGCCACCTCGTCGTACCAGCCTCCGAAGGGCCGCTGAGCCGCACCGGGGAAGACGATCGGGGCGACCAGGCCGCCGAAGCCGCTGGTGTCGCCGGTGCCGCGGGCGCCGAACATGCCGGTGCGGGTGCCGACCGTCCTGACCTCGGGGTCGTTGGTCGCGGGGACGCTGGTGACCTTGCCCTCGGGGCCGGACTGCTCGGGCCCGGTGGTCTTGTCCTCGTCGCTCATCGGAGGAGTCCTCGCTGCTCGGAGGTGGGCAGGGCGCGCAGGGCCTCGGACTCCAGGTCGGCGATCTGGGCCAGTCGGTTGGCGCCCATCTTGGTGTTCTGGACCTGGTCGTGGAGCTTGAGGATCGCGTCGATGAGCATCTCGGGCCGCGGCGGGCAGCCGGGGAGGTACATGTCGACGGGCACGACGTGGTCGACGCCCTGCACGACGGCGTAGTTGTTGAACATCCCGCCGCTGCTGGCGCACACGCCCATGGCGAGGACCCACTTGGGCTCGGCCATCTGGTCGTAGATCTGGCGCAGGACCGGCGCCATCTTCTGGCTCACCCGGCCCGCGACGATCATCAGGTCGGCCTGGCGGGGGCTGGCGCGGAAGACCTCCATGCCGAAGCGGGCGAGGTCGTACTTGGGCCCGCCCGAGGTCATCATCTCGATCGCGCAGCACGCCAGGCCGAACGTCGCCGGCCAGAAGCTGGCCTTGCGCATGTAGCCCGCGAGTCCTTCGACCGAGGTCAGCAGGACGCCGCTGGGAAGCTTCTCTTCGATACCCATGGGGTGCTCGCTCTCAGGTTGCTCGGGTCGCTGGGCCGGGAATGCGGGAGTGGCGGGAAAACGGCACGACTCAGTCCCAGTCGAGTCCGCCGCGGCGCCACTCGTAGGCGTAGGCCAGCGTGATGTTGAAGAGGAAGAGGAAGACCGCGATCAGGCCGGCCCACGAGAGCTGGTCGAAGTAGACCGCCCACGGCACGAGGAACATGATCTCGACGTCGAAGATGATGAAGGTCATCGCGACGGTGTAGTACTTCACCGGGAACCGGCCGCCGCCGAGCGGCTGCGGGGTGGGCTCGATGCCGCACTCGTAGGAGTCGAGCTTGGCCCGGTTGTAGCGGCTCGGACCCACGACCATGCTCGTCACGATCGAGCCGACCGCGAACAGGGCCGCCAGCGCCGCGAGGGCGAGTACGGGGGTGTAGAGCTCCATGGGCGTTCCTTCCGCAGGTCCGAGTGCGCCCTGCGACCCGAGTCGACCGTGCCGGACGACCGTGTTGATGACGCGGTTTGTGACTTTGTGAACCGAATCACGAGTGGCGCACGCGTCATCTTGCCACTCCGGGCGATCTGCGTCACACCCGGGTGCGCTTCGTCCGGAAGGCCCTGTTTCCGGGGAATTACCGCACTGTCATGTCGCCTAAATCACGCCGCGCAGCACGGTTTGCGGCAGCCCACCCGATCGGTCAGGGAGTGATGGCGCGGTGCAGGGCGACGATGCCGCCGGTGAGGTTGCGCCACTCGGGACCGGCCCAGCCGGCCTCGGCGATCATGGTCGCCAGGCCGCGTTGGTCGGGCCAGGCCCGGATCGACTCGGCCAGGTAGACGTAGGCGTCGGGCGAGGAGGAGACGGCGCGGGCCACGGAGGGCAGCGCCTTCATGAGGTACTCGATGTAGACGGTGCGGAACGGCGCCCAGGTGGGCTGGCTGAACTCGCACACGACCAGCCGGCCGCCGGGTCGCGTGACCCGGCGCAGCTCACGGAGCCCGGCGACCGGGTCGACGATGTTGCGCAGGCCGAAGGAGATGGTCACCGCGTCGAAGCTGTCGTCGGCGAACGGGAGACGGGTGCCGTCGCCGGCGGTGAACGGCAGGTGCGGGCGGGCCTGCTTGCCGACCTT
>JBFJKO010000058.1:0-11211 GCA_041634935.1 Nocardioides sp. | reverse complement strand
TCGACGGCGATCACGCGCTGCTCGCCGTCCACGGTGACGTGCAGGCCCGCGTCGTCGATCCGGTCGTACGTCGCCCCGCTCACCTGGGTGACCTGCGACTGCTTGAGCACCGCGCGGTGCGCCCAGCCCGAGGTCTTGCCGAGGCCGATGCCGATCGGGGTGCTCTTGCGCTGCACGAGGGTGACCTCGCGCTGCGGCGCGCGGGCCTTGCGCTCGGTGAGTCCGCCGCGGTGCAAGGAGGGGTCGCCGACGCCCCAGTGCGCCATCCACTCCTCGGGGTCCTCCGCCGGGTCGTGGGTGAGCCAGACGCTGACGTCGACGCCGATGCCGCCGGCACCGATCACCGCGACCTTCGCGCCGGGGACGACGCGGCCGGCGAGCACGTCGGCGTAGGAGACGACGCTGGGGTGCTCGATGCCGGGGATGGCGGGCATCCGCGGCTCCACGCCGGTGGCCAGGATGACCTCGTCGAAAACGTCCAGGTCGGACCGGCCGGCCTCGGTGCCGAGGCGGACGTCGACGCCGAGCACCTCGAGCCGGCGGGTGTAGTAGCGCAGCGTGTCGGCGAAGTCCTCCTTGCCGGGCACCGCCATCGCCAGGCGGAACTGACCGCCGAGCTCGTCGGACTTCTCGAAGAGCGTCACCGCGAAGCCGCGCTCGGCCGCGGAGACCGCCGCCGCGAGACCGGCCGGTCCGGCACCGACGACCGCGACCTTCGCGGCCGTACGACGGGTCGGTCCGAGCACGAGCGTGGTCTCGTGACAGGCGCGCGGGTTGACCAGGCAGGAGGAGCGCTTGTTGGCGAAGGTGTGGTCGAGGCACGCCTGGTTGCAGGCGATGCAGGTGTTGATCTCGTCGGCGCGGTTGGCCATCGCCTTGGCGACGAAGTCGGGGTCGGCCAGGAACGGCCGGGCCATCGAGATCAGGTCGGCCTCGCCCGCGGCCAGGATGTCCTCGCCGATCTCGGGGGTGTTGATGCGGTTGGACGCGCACACCGGCACCGACACCGCGGCCTTGAGGCGCGCGGTGGCGTCGCGCCAGGCCGCGCGCGGCACCTGCGTGATGATCGTGGGCACCCGCGCCTCGTGCCAGCCGATGCCGGTGTTGAAGACCGTGACGCCGGCCTCCTCGAGCCCGTGGGCGAGGTCGACGACCTCCTCCCAGGTCTGGCCACCCTCGACGAGGTCGAGCAGTGAGATCCGGTAGATCAGCGGGAAGTCGGCGCCGACCTCCTCGCGCGCCCGGCGCACGATCTCGAGCGGGAAGCGCATCCGCTTCTCGGCGCTGCCGCCCCACGCGTCGGTGCGCTCGTTGGTGCGTGCGGCGAGGAACTGGTTGATGAGGTAGCCCTCGGAGCCCATGATCTCGACGGCGTCGTAGCCGGCCTTCCTGGCCAGGCCGACGGCGCGCGCGAAGTCGGACGCCGTCCGGTCGACGCCACGGCTCGACAGGGCGCTGGGCTTGAAGGGCGAGATGGGCGACTTCTTGCTGCTCGCCGAGACGACGAACGGGTGGTAGCCGTAGCGACCCGCGTGCAGCACCTGCAGCGCGATCGCGCCGCCCTCGTCGTGGACGGCGCCGGTCACGTCGCGGTGCCGCATCGCCTGCAGGCGGGTGGTCATCTCGGAGGCGAGCGGCTTGAGCCAGCCGCGCCTGTTGGGGGCGTAGCCGCCGGTGACGATGAGGCCGGCGCCGCCGCGGGCGCGCTCGGCGAAGAAGGCCGCGAGCTCGGGCAGGTGGCGCCGGCTGTCCTCGAGGCCGGTGTGCATCGAGCCCATGACCACGCGGTTGCGCAGGGTCATCGAGCCGAGCGTGATCGGCTCGAGCAGGTGCGGGTACGGCGTCGGGTCGGTCATCGGGTGGCCCCTTGTTCGTCGAAGTGTTCGTCGAGGTGTTCGTTGAGGTGGGTGGTGGGTGCGGTGTGGGCGGAATAGCCGGCGTGGGCAGCGAGGTACTCGGAGAGCCACGCGATCCAGGTCTCCTCGGTGAGGATCCCGCCGCGCAGCACCAGGTAGTGGTCGAGCTCGAGCTCCTGCAGGGCGTCGGGCTCGGGGTAGTCGCGGGCCATGAGCGCGCGGTAGTGGTCGAGGCGCGTGGTGTGGTCGACGAGGTGGGCGCGGACGACGTCCAGCACGGCCGCGCGGTCGCCGAAGCTGGCGCCACGCATCTTCACGGCCAGCTCGCTGCGCAGGCCGTCGGTGTGGGTGGGCGCCCCGAGCCAGTCCGACAGCGTCTGCTCCCCGGCCGGCGTGACGGCGTACACCTTCTTGACCGGACGCCCGGCCTGGGCGACCTCGGTGGCTCCGACCCACCCGTCGCGGTCCATACGGCCCAGGACGCGGTAGATCTGCTGGTGGGTCGCGTTCCAGAAGAACCCGATCGAGCGCTCGAAGCGCTTGGCCAGCTCGAGACCGCTCGCGGGCTGCTCGCGCAGTGCGACGAGGAGGGCGTGCTCGAGGGCCATGGGGCGAGATCCTGCCACCCTATGCAACGAGTTGCAAACATGGTCCACGCCGACAGGGCGCGGTCGGGACCGGTCCGGGAGCGGGCCTAGGCTTCTCGCCATGCACCTGCGCCACTCCCTCCTCGCCGCCGTCCCCGCCCTCGTCCTCGCCGTCAGCGCCTGCGCGCCGGTGGAGGAGGAGCCGACCGCGACCGCGACCGCCAACGACCCGAGCGGCGACCCCTGCGCCACCGAGTCGCTGCCCCTGCTCGAGGCGGGCACCCTGACGATCGGCACCGACTCGCCGGCCTACGAGCCGTGGTTCGCCGACAACGACCCGACCAACGGGGAGGGCTACGAGTCCGCCGTCGCCTACGCCGTCGCCGACGAGCTGGGCTTCTCGGCCGACGAGGTGACCTGGGTGACGGTGCCGTTCAACACCTCTTACAAGCCCGGCGCCAAGAGCTTCGACTTCGACATCAACCAGATCTCGATCACCCCGGAGCGGGCCGAGGTCGTCGACTTCTCCGACGGCTACTACTCCGCGGCCCAGGCCGTCGTGGCCCTCGAGGGCACCGCCGGCGCCGAGGCGACGAGCCTCGCCGACCTCGCGGGCCTGCGCCTGGGCGCCCAGACCGGCACCACCTCGCTCACCGCGATCCGCGACGTCATCCAGCCCGAGGCCGACCCGCTCGTCTTCGAGGACACCAACATCGCCAAGCAGGCGCTCAAGAACGACCAGGTCGACGCGATCCTGGCCGACCTGCCGACCGCCTTCTACATCAGCGCCGTCGAGATCGGCGGCTCGACGATCGTCGGGCAGTTCCAGGTCGAGGGTGACCAGGCGGAGGAGTTCGGGATGCTCTTCGAGAAGGACTCGGCGCTGGTGCCCTGCGTCAACGACGCGCTCGCCGCACTCGAGGCCGACGGCACGCTCGACGCCATCGAGCAGGAGTGGCTCTCCGACGCCGTGGACGTGCCCGAGCTCCGGTGACGTACCCCAGCGGCACCAACGGCACCAACGGCACCGACGGCACCAGTGGATGGACGCCCAGCCGGCGCGAGCAGGAGCGGCGGGCGCTGCGCCGGCGCCTGCACCTGCGCTCGTTCACGATCGCGGCGGGCGCGACCATCGTGTTCTTCGCCGTCGTCGCCACCGTCCTGGTCACCTCGCCGGGGTGGTCGACGGTCACGGCGACGTTCTTCAGCGTCGAGGACGCGAAGGCCTCCTTCCCGCAGATCCGCGACGGCTTCTGGCTCAACATCCAGCTCTTCCTGCTCGCGGAGCCGCTGATCCTGCTCCTCGCGCTCGCCCTGGCGCTCGCGCGTCAGGCGCGGGCCGCCTGGCTGACGCCGCTGCGGCTGCTCGCGGTCGCCTACATCGACTTCTTCCGCGGCGTCCCGACGATCCTGCTGGTCCTCCTGCTCGCCTTCGGCATGCCGACCCTCGGGCTGCAGGGCGTGCCCAACAGCCTGTTCTTCTGGGCGCTCATGGCCCTGGTGATCTCCTACAGCGCCTACGTCGCCGAGGTCTTCCGCGCGGGCATCGAGTCGATCCACCCCTCCCAGCTGGCCAGCGCCGACGCGCTCGGGCTCTCGCGCGCCCAGGCCATGCGTCACGTCGTGGTGCCTCAGGCCGTGCGGCGCGTCGTACCGCCCCTGCTCAACGACTTCATCTCGCTCACCAAGGACACCGCGCTCGTCTCGAGCGTGGCGCTCTTCGACGCCGTCTTCAGCGCGCGCGACTACACCGCCTACTCCTTCAACTTCACGCCCTACGTCGTCGTCGCGCTGTTCTTCGTCGTGCTCACCGTGCCGATGGCCCGCGCGACCGACTACCTCCAGCGGCGCGCGATGCGACGCGAGCGGGCAGGAGCCCTGTGATGTCAACCTCTGCCCAGGGCCACCCGCTGCTCGAGGTCACCGACCTGCGCAAGTCGTACGGCGACCGGCTCGTCCTCGACGACGTCTCGCTGAGCGTCGAGGCGCACGAGGTCGTCTGCCTCATCGGCTCGTCCGGCTCGGGCAAGTCGACGCTGCTGCGCTGCATCGACCTGCTCGAGGAGATCGACGACGGCGTGATCCGGCTCGACGGCCGCGAGATCTCCGACCCGCTCGTCGACCAGCGCGAGGTGCGCGGACGCGTCGGGATGGTCTTCCAGGCCTACAACCTCTTCCCGCACCTGAGCGTGCTCGACAACTGCACCCTGGCCCCGCGTCGGGTGCACGGGCTGTCGCGGGCGGAGGCCGAGGAGCGGGCCCGCGACCTGCTCGGCACGTTCGGCCTCGCCGAGCACGTCGGCAAGCACCCCGACCGGCTCTCGGGCGGGCAGCAGCAGCGCGTCGCGCTGGTGCGTGCGCTCTGCACGCGACCGGACCTGCTGCTCCTCGACGAGATCACGGCCGCGCTCGACCCCGAGCTGGTGGGGGAGGTGCTCACGATCGTGCGCGACCTCGCCGAGCGCGGCACGACGATGGTCCTGGCGACGCACGAGATGAGCTTTGCCCGCGAGATCGCCACCACGGTCTGCTTCCTCTCCGAGGGGCGGATCCTCGAGCAGGGCACTCCCGAGGAGATCTTCACCGCGCCCCGCGAGGAGCGCACCCGCCAGTTCCTGCGGCGCGTGCTGCCGTCGTCCTAGGCGGGTCCGGAGGACACCCGCTGGACCTCTCGCCACCGTGACAGTGGAACTGGCAGGATCGCGCCCATGACTGTGGAGAGCATCACGTTGGGCCAGGGCACCGGACCGCTCAAGGGCGTCAAGGTCGTCGAGATCGCCGGCATCGGACCCGGCCCGCACGCCTGCATGATCCTGGCCGACCTCGGCGCCGACGTGATCCGGGTGGAGCGTCCCGGGGGTCAGGCGCTGGCCGGTGGCAAGACGATGCTGCTCAACCGCGGACGGCCCAGCGTCGCGCTCGACCTGAAGAACCCGGCCGCCGTCCAGGTCGTCCTCGACCTGGTCAAGGACGCCGACGTGGTCATCGAGGGCATGCGCCCCGGCGTCACCGAGCGCCTCGGGCTCGGCCCGGACGACTGCTTGGCGGTCAACCCCCGTCTCGTCTACGGCCGGATGACGGGGTGGGGCCAGACCGGTCCGCTCGCGCAGGCTGCCGGGCACGACATGAACTACATCGCCATCACCGGCACCCTCTTCGGCCTGGGTCAGGACAAGGCGAAGCCGCACTTCCCGGGCAACCTCGTCGGCGACTTCGGCGGTGGGTCGACGTACCTCGTGATCGGCATCCTCGCCGCCCTGCTCGAGTCGAAGATCTCGGGCCAGGGTCAGGTGGTCGACGCCGCGATCGTCGACGGCACCGCCCACCTCAACGCGATGACGCCGGCCTTCCTGGCGAGCGGCGGCTACCAGGAGGAGCGAGCGGCCAACATGCTCGACGGGGGCATCCCGTTCTACGACGTCTACGAGACCGCCGACGGCAAGCACATGTCGGTGGGTGCGCTCGAGCCGCAGTTCTTCGACGCGCTCGTCACGATCCTCGGTGTCAAGGAGAGCTGCCCGGGGCAGGCCGACCTGGGGGAGTACGACGTGATGCGCCGCGTCTTCACCGAGACCTTCCTGAGCAAGACGCAGGCCGAGTGGGTCGAGATCTTCGAGGGCACCGACGCCTGCGTCGCGGGCATCATCCCGATCAGCGAGGCCTTCGAGCACCCGCACCTCGCGGCGCGCGGCACGTTCGTCGAGGCGCACGGCATGACCCAGCCGGCCCCGGCGCCGCGCTTCTCCCGCACCGAGGCCACGATCTCCCTGCCGCCGCCCGGAGCCGGCGAGCACACCCGCGCGGCGCTGACCGCCTGGGGCGTCGCGGACGTCGACGGGCTGATCGACAGCGGGGTCGCCGTCCAGGCCTGAGCGTCCCCCCCGGGCGAGCGGTGCCCTGGCCACCGAATCGGACGGGACTCTGGTGGCCGGTGCACCGCCAGCGCGTGCGTCCCCCGGGGAGCGGTGCCCCAGCCACCGAATGCCGCGCGCAACCGGTGGCCACGGCACCGCCCGGCGGGCCCGGCGCCGCCAGACGGTGGCCACGGCACCGCCCGGGGGCGTCCGCGACCACGGGTCGAACGGCCTATTGAACATCCGTCAACAACTGGTTACCGTCATCCTCATGACAGCCAGTGAGCACTCGCAGCAGGTGGAGCACGTCGACGTCCTGATCATCGGCGCCGGCCTGAGCGGCATCGGGGCCGCCTGCCAGCTGAAGGCCGGCCACCCCGGCCGCAGCGTCGCGATCCTCGAGGCGCGCGAGTCCAGTGGCGGCACGTGGGACCTCTTCCGCTACCCGGGCATCCGCTCCGACTCCGACATGTTCACCTTCGGCTACCGGTGGCGTCCCTGGCCCGGCGACGTCGCCCTCGCCGGCGGTGCCGACATCCTCGACTACGTGCGCACGGTCGCCGAGGAGCACGACGTCGACAAGCTCATCCGCTACCGCTACCGCGTGACCGGAGCCGACTGGGACTCCGCCTCCGCCCGCTGGACCGTCACCATCGACCACGACGGCGCCCCCCTCACCATGACGTGCGGCTTCCTGTGGGCCTGCTCGGGCTACTACGACTACGACGAGGCGCACGCGCCCGTCTTCCCCGGCGCCGACGACTTCGCCGGCGAGATGGTCTACCCGCAGTTCTGGCCCGAGGACCTCGACTACGCCGGCAAGAAGGTCGTGGTCATCGGCTCGGGCGCCACCGCGGTGACCCTGGTGCCGGCCATGGCGCCGACCGCGGGCCACGTGACGATGCTCCAGCGCACCCCGACCCACATCCTCCCGCAGCCCGGCACCGACTCGTGGGCCAAGCGGCTCGCTCCGCTGCCCGACGCGATCGCCTACCCGATCGTGCGGTGGAAGAACGTCCTGCGGATGGTCGCGAGCTACCAGTTCGCCCGGAAGTTCCCCGAGCGTGCCAAGGGGGTGCTGCGCGGGCTCACCGAGCCGCAGCTGCCCGAGGGCACGTCGTACGACGAGCACTTCCTGCCGCCGTACAACCCCTGGGACCAGCGCCTGTGCGTCGTGCCCGACGGCGACTTCTTCAAGGCGTTGCGCTCGGGCCGGGCCGAGGTCGTCACCGACACCATCGAGACCTTCACGCCCACCGGCATCCGGCTCACCTCCGGCCGCGAGCTCGAGGCCGACATCGTCGTCAGCGCGACCGGGCTCAAGATCAAGCTCTTCGGCGGCGTCGACGTCACCGTGGACGGCGTCGCCCAGGAGCCCTCCGACCAGATGACCTACAAGGGGCTCATGGTCAGCGGCCTGCCCAACTTCGCCTTCACCATGGGCTACACGAACGCCTCGTGGACGCTGAAGGCCGACCTGGTCGGCGAGTACGTCGTGCGCCTCCTCGACCACCTCGACCGCACCGGGCAGCGCAGCGCGGTGCCGGTCAAGGACCCGACCGTGGGCGAGCGCCCCTTCATGGACCTGGCGTCGGGCTACATCCAGCGCGCCCTCGACGGGCTTCCGCGCCAGGGTGACCGGGCGCCGTGGCTGCTGAAGCAGAACTACCTCGTCGACGTGCGCACCATCCGACGCAACGCGGTCGACGACGGTGTGTTGCGCTTCACGCCCTGAGGGCGGTCCCGTCACCCTCACGGGCGGTGTCCCGCGACGAGGCGCGTGTTTGAGTGGAGACAACAGGCGGCACCCCGGTGCCGCTCACTCGTCACACAGGAGGAACACATGGGACTCGACGACAAGATCAGCAACAAGACCGAAGACCTCAAGGGTCAGGCCAAGGAGACCACCGGCTCCGCCACCGGCAACGAGAGCCTCGAGGCCGAGGGCAAGGGCGACCAGGCGTCGGCCTCGCTGAAGGACGGCGTCGAGAAGGTCAAGGACGCCGCCAAGGACCTCAAGGACGGCCTGACCAAGTAGTCGAGTGCCGCCCGGGTCCGGCCCGGGAGCACCTCCAGAAGTAGATCACCCCTCGCCGGTAGCGTTCCGGCGAGGGGTGCTCCGTTTTCGCCCAGTTCCAGCACGCAGCCAACACAATGATGAGCCGGTGATCAGTCCGTGGTGAGGCAGTGGATCGAGCGGTCGTTGTGGGACGTCGTCCCGCGCGACCACCGTCAGAGCGCGGCCGAGCTGCGTCGTCGCCAGGTGGTGACGGCGGCCTTCGTCGTCCTCGGCGCCGGGGTGCTCGGGATCCTGCTGCGCCTCGACCAGGGCAGCACCGAGTTCGTCGTCTTCTCCCTGGTCCTCGCCGCCGTGTGGACGGTCGGGGCCTTCGCGTCCGGCCCCATCCACCTGGGCCGCATCGTGCGCCGCGACCTGCACATCCGTCCGATCGTGCAGCCCTTCGTGCTCGGTGCCGCCCTGGCCGGGGTGTTCGTGCTCGGTGCCCTGGTGGTGCGCGAGATCCCCTGGCTGGCCGAGCAGGTGCGCGGTGTCCTCGGCTTCGCCACCGAGGGCTACCTCCCGGTGCTCGTGGTCGTCACCGCGCTCAACGGCATCGCCGAGGAGCTCTTCTTCCGCGGGGCGGCCTACGCCGCGATCACCCGTCGGCCCGTGCTCTGGACCACGATCGCCTACACCGTGGCCACCCTCGCGACGGGCAACGTGATGCTCGCCTTCGCCGCGATCCTGCTGGGCGTGCTCGTCGGTCTGCAGCGCCGCGCGTCGGGCGGCATCCTCGCTCCGATCATCACCCACTGCACGTGGTCGCTGACGATGCTCTTCGCGCTGCCCGCGATCTTCGGCGTGTAGCGGGCGCCGAGGCTCAGCCCTTCTTCGTCGCGCCGCTCTCCTCGATCGCCTTCCGCACCGCGTCGGCGTAGGAGATCGTCTCGCCCGGCACCAGCGTCAGGATCGAGTCGTCGTGCACGACGACCTCGGTGGCCATCGAGTCGATGAGGTTCTTGGCGGTGGTGGTGTCGACGTCGGTGACGAACGCGATCCAGTGCGACGACAGCGAGGGGGTCAGGACCGGGACGGTCACGATCGGCACGCGCCGTCCGAGCATCACCTCGGCCGCCTGCTGCATCATCTCGAGGTAGGTCAGCTTCTCCGGGCCGCCGATCTCGAGCACCTGGCCGATCGCGCCCTCGAGCCCGATGACGCCGTCGAGGTAGCGGATGACGTCGTCGACGGCGATCGGCTGCGTGCGGGTGTTGACCCACTTGGGCACGACCATCGCGGGCAGGTTCTTCACCAGCTGGCGGGTGATCTCCCACGAGATCCCGCCGGCGCCGACGACGATCGCGGCGCGCAGCACGGTGACCGGCACGCCACCTTCGGCGAGCTTGGTCTCGACCTCCCGACGCGAGCGCAGGTGGGGCGAGAGGTCGTCGTCCTCGGCACCGAGGCCACCGAGGTAGACGATCTGCTGGGCGCCGGCCGCGGCCGCGGCCCTGCCGAAGCTCACCGCCGCCTCGGCATCCTTGCGCTCGAAGTCGTCGTCGTCGAGGGAGTGCACGAGGTAGACCGCGACGTCGACGCCGTCCAGGGCGGCGGCCAGGCTCCCGGGATCGTGCACGTCGCCGGCGACCGCGGTGCCCGGTCCGTCGTAGGAGTCGGGACGCCGGGTCATGGCGCGCACGTCGAGCCCGCGCTCGACGAGCACGGGGGTGAGGCGGCGGCCGACGAAGCCGGTGGCGCCGGTGACGAGAACGGTCTGCATGCCGTAGACACTAGGGCCTGCAGGACCCGGCGAGGCTCACCCGCAATCGCGGTACGGGTCGGCCGGCGCGGGGTCGTGCTCGACGAGCGGCGTGCGCGGTCTCACACCCCAGCCCCGCTTGGAGATGCACGCGTTCTCGCTCCGGTGCAGTAGGTTCGACGACAGAGCTTGGCCAGTCTTGCCGCCAGCTCCCGCGCAGAGCCCCCCAGAACGATCGGGAGGACTTCAGCGCCCCTCCTCCGGAGGGCACCGCTTACCCGATCCCGCCGCCGGCGGGACAGCTCGGCGAGACACACCTAGTTAGTGATGTCGCCAATGACTTCTGCCTCCCCTTCCGTCTCCACCTTCGACGACCTGCGTCTGCCGGCCGCCCTCGTGCGCGTTCTGGCCGAGCAGGGCATCACCGCCCCCACCCCGATCCAGGCCGCGACGCTGCCTGACTCGCTCGCCGGGCGCGACGTCCTCGGCCGCGGCCGCACCGGCTCCGGCAAGACCTACGCGTTCCTGCTGCCCGTGGTGGCCCGCCTGCTCGACTCCAACCTCCCGGCCATGCCCGGCAAGCCGCGCGCGCTGATCCTGGCCCCGACCCGCGAGCTCGTCGGTCAGATCCACGAGGCCCTCAAGCCGCTGGCCAAGACCGCCGGCCTGACCACGATGACCATCTTCGGTGGTGTCGGGCAGAACCCGCAGGTGCAGAACCTGCGCAGGGGCGCCGACATCGTGCTGGCCTGCCCCGGCCGCCTCGAGGACCTCATCCAGCAGGGCCACTGCCGCCTCGACGCCATCGAGGTCACCGTGCTCGACGAGGCCGACCACATGGCCGACCTCGGCTTCCTGCCCGCCGTACGGCGTCTGCTCTCCGCGACGCCGACCACGGGTCAGCGCCTGCTCTTCTCGGCCACGCTCGACAACGCGATCGACGTGCTGGTCAAGAAGTTCCTCTCCAGCCCGGTCGTGCACGAGGCCGACTCGGCGCAGTCGCCGGTCTCGACGATGGACCACCACGTCATCCACCTCGCTCGCGAGCAGCGGATCCCGATCCTGGTCGACCTGACCTCGGCCCCCGGCCGCACGGTGGTCTTCACCCGCACCAAGCACGGCGCGAAGGCGCTGGCCCGCCAGCTCAACAAGT